>JBEEIB010000276.1:0-3239 GCA_041167675.1 Verrucomicrobiota bacterium | reverse complement strand
TGAGATAAAACCCGGAGGTAGTGTACAAATTGTGATTGGTTGTCCGGCCAGTGTATGGATTGCCTATGCAGTTGGCATACACGGGATTGTTGCTGTCCACTAAGCCATCATTATTGGCAGTGACTGTAAACGGGCTTCCGCTCTGGACCGTGACGATTCCGTTGAATTGCCAATCACCCAGCCAACGGGCGGCGAAACCATCCCCATTCATGTGCTCTCTGCCTCGACCGAAAGGCAATTCCCACAGGAAATTGCCGACAAAACGGTGACGGACGTCGAAAACCGAATTGCCCATCTCGGCACCGTAGTTGTACGAATTTTGCGGCAACTGTCCGGCGGTCAAGTTATCCCGGAAATTAGAGAGGCCATGGCTGAGGGTATAACCCAGCGAGTAGGTCAAGCCGTGAGACATCCTCTGTCTTAGCTGAACCTGCAGACCGTTGTAGTCGGAATTGCCATCATCCGTGGCTGTTTCCAGGTAGGTATGCTGAGTAGGATTGGCGCAACCTGTGGCGGTAAAGGTGTCCACTGTCGTTGCGGTGGTCAGGTTCGCGTAGGGATACTGCAAAATAGGACAGCCCCCATCGAAGCCTGTGACCTTGGGCTGGTTGTAATCACGTACACGTTCCTCGCGGCGTCCCCAGTTGCCGACATAGGTGGCGCTGAAAGCGGTGTTGCGTGCGACTTCATATTCCAAGCCAAAGCTGGCCTGTTCGACGTAAGGCGTTCTCTGATTGGGGTCCTGGGCGCGTAGTTGGATTCCAGGTAAAAAGAGATTCGCTGCAGTCTGAGAAGTGGCCGCTGCAGGGAATCCATCCCTTAGCACAAAGACGGGATTAGTCGCGCCTGAAGAGAGGTTCGTATCTATAAACTGCGGTGGATTTAACTGAATCAACGACTCTGAACCGATGCGGTTGTCGTGCTGGTAATAAACTCCGAAACCGCCGCGCCAGACCAGCTTTGGAAACATCTGATATGCAAAACCCAGGCGCGGGGCAAAATTGATCAGGTCAGAGTTAATCAACGCGCGATCCGACCAACCAGATGCGTTGCCTGCGGCGGTAACGATTCCTCCGCCGTTAGCAGGCGTGAAGTTTGAAGTCTGATTATTTCTATCGATTAGTGGAGCGAAAAGTTCGTAGCGGAGACCATAGGTAAGTGTGAGTTTCGAGGTCGCCTTCCAAGTGTCCATGGCATAAAACGAGTGCCCCGGTTGGAAATAATGGACGACGTGGGGTGTGGTGTAGATCACGATATTGGCGTCGCCCAGGAGCAGATCGGGAAGACCGATACTTTCGCTGCCGGTGACGAATCCGAGCTCGATCAAAGCACCTTGGGGAGCTTCGATGTCGAAGAAATTGTCGGTGCGTCGTAAATATTGATAACCAAACTTGAAGCTGTGATTCCCTTTTAGCCAGTTCAGGTTTTCAACGAGGTTCCAAGCTTGGGTAATCTGATACTGAGGCCGCCATGCGCCTGTGCCAATGGTCCTCAAGCCGCTGAAGAATATCGGGGGCAAACCGGCGTCATTCGGTCCGGGCGGGATTCCGGTCAAGCCGATGGCGGATTCGGCCTGGGAAGTTCCGACGGTCAGGCCATTTGGATCGCTATGCGCGAAGTCACGATTAAAGCCGAACCGAACGTCATTCACTAAATTGCTCGAGAATTCGTGAGTCCATCCCAAAGCCAGCAACTGCTGGTGCCACTTATATTGGGTTGCGAAATTGCCGTTGCCGATTAGGGGGTTGGAGGTCCACAACGGATCTTCGCGGTCCACATGGCGGTAGCTGTAGCTCCCGAATATCTGATTCTTGGCGTTCATGTTGAAGTCGACGCGCCCGTCCGTAGAATAGACGTCATCGGGAATGGAGGTTGAAAATGCGTAGTTCGGCGCGCCCGTCCAGCCACCAGGAATGCCCTGCACGGCTACGGTAGAGGGAATATTTGGCTGCGCGGTAGCAGCCAGCAAACCCATTAGTTTTTGTGCGACGGGATCGAAACACGTTTGGCCAGTGGTGCTAGTCGGTTGGATGATATTTCCGACGTAGCACCCGGACTGTCCCGGAACCTGCGGATTGGTCAAAGCGTAAGGCAATTCAGTGAAATTGCCCTGATCCATCAACGGTGTGGGAATCGTGCTTACAACGGTAGTGGCTTGCCTACTGGTGAAGCGCTCGACATCGCCAAAGAAGAAGAGCTTATCCTTCAGGATCGGGCCGCCTGCCTGTCCACCGAATTGATTTTGAGAGAAGCCCCCTCGGGGCGTGCCGGTAACATTGTTGATCCACGAGTTGGCATCCAAGACCTTATTGCGGAAGAACTCGAACAAATCCCCATGGAAGCCATTGGTGCCTGATTTGATGGTGGCATTGACTACAGCTCCCGCAGAATTGCCGAATTCCGCAGAATAGGTGCGGGTCTGAATCTTGAATTCCTGCAAGGCATCGGGCGGCGGTTGCACAACCTGAGCCGACAATTCCTGGAGGTTCTCCGAAAAGGAGTTGTTGTCGATTCCGTTGAGCAGGAAGTCATTCTGGAGTTCGAGGTTTCCATTGACACTAAAGCGGTCCGGGGCCGGATTGGCTGCGGTGTAGTCTTTCTGGACGCCGGGCTCCAAGAGCGCCAAATCGGCGTAGCGCCGACCATTGAGAGGAAGATCGTTGATTTGCTGTTCGCTCACAACGCTTCCGAGATCGGCGTCCTGAGTTCGCAGGACTGGCTCGCCGGTGGTGACTACCACTTCCTGGCTTACCGATCCAACTCTCAGAGAGAAATCGAGGTTGAGACGATCCTGCACGTGCACTTCGACGTCGTTTTGCACAGCGGTCTCGAAGCCCTGGGCAGTTACTCTGATCGAGTATTTGCCGGGGCTCAAAGTCAGAACCTGATACTCCCCGGCGTTATCGACAGTTACGCTGATGGCGACTCCCGTGTCGTTATTGGTGATCGTCACCGTGGCACCGGAAACCACAGCACCGCTGGCGTCCAAGACCTTTCCTTCAATCGCACCGCGATCGACTTGCCCAAAAGAAGGGCGGGCAGAAATGCTGAGAAACGCAACAACCAAAATCGCCCAGCTGGAAAATCCCCGAATTTTCATCCATGGATTTATAGGATTCATCGCGGTCTCCCGATCCTTGACGTCGTTGGATTTCAGACTAACCAGTAATCCATCCACTAATTCATCCCCAAAACTCTTAATGCTGGCTCAGCGAAGCGGACAACCCGGCCAAACGGCC
>JBEEIB010000275.1:0-9406 GCA_041167675.1 Verrucomicrobiota bacterium | reverse complement strand
GAATCGTGATGGCCGCGGATGTGCATCTGAGGAGCTATCAAGCTGCGCGCAAGATCGACAACGGAGCGATTGGAGCGGTGGGGAATTTCGGGAGCCAGGAAGAGCTATTGCTTTACGTTGAGAAGCATCTACCCGCGACGCCGACAACGCCGACTTGTCCGACGAAGCCCACTTCGATGATCGAATGACGCCCAACGGGCAGCGAAGTCGGACAGCGCCGAGGACGCCGGCAACGCCAACACGATTCCCTACTCCCGCTCGCTGATCCAGCGGATAGCGAAATGCTGGAGTTCCATCGCATTTCGGAAATTCATTTTCTCCTTGATTCTCGCCCGGTAGGTATCGACCGTTGCGACTCCGAGCTTCAGCAGTTGGGCAATATCTTTGGTGGTGCGGCCGCGCCCAATCAAATCCAAAACCTGGAGTTCGCGATCGGTCAGACGATCAACGGGACGAGCAATACCCTTGGTACCGGTCGCGGCTAGGCTTTTCAGGAAGCCGGAAGTCATTTCTTCTGAGAGATAGATCTTTCCACCAAGCACTGATCGGACAGCCAATAGAACTTGGGCGGCTTCTTGACTCTTGGTGATGTATCCGCTGGCACCAGCTCGCAGAGCGCGCTCGGCATAGAGCGATTCGTCGTGCATGGAGAGGACCAAAACCGGGACACCGATCGAAAGTGCTTTGATGCTCTTGATCAGCTCTAGGCCGCTCGACGTCTTCAGAGTGATGTCGATTACCGCCAAATTCGGCGAGGTTTCACGAATGATCTGAATAGCTTCTTGAGCGCTACTCGCCTCGCCGCAGATTTCCATATCTGGCTCATTATTGATGAGCTGGCATAAACGCTCTCGAAACAGGGGATGATCATCGACCACCACCACGCGTGCCTTCTCACTCATGGTTAACTGGCCCTGTGCTTTGCTGTCGATCGGCATTCGTTGCTATCGTGCAAGCAACTACAGTACCTGTCGGCGAGTTGGGTTGAATTTCGAGTTCTCCACCGATCATTCGGGCGCGATAGCGCATAATGCTGAGCCCCATTCCTTTTTTTTCAGCGGCGGGGGGACTGAAGCCGATCCCGTCATCGCTTACGCGTAGCGAACAGGCTCCTTCGCCCGTGTCGAGGGCGATTACTACCGATTTTCCTTGGCCGTGTTTCAGAGCATTGCTAACCGCCTCCTGCGCGATCCGAAATAGGTGAATGGCCGGGGCGCTGTCCAGTGCCGGAACTAGACCGGAGGTCACAAACGAACAGGAGATCCCCGTCAACTTCGATGTACTCGATGCGAGTTCTTCCAGAGCCGACTCAAGGCCGCCTTCATCTCGATCCACTGGCGAAAGGCCTCGGGCCAGTTGTCGAACTTGCGCGGCCGCATCCCTCAGATGGCTGGCAACCTCTCCAACCCTGGAGGCCTGGCTCTGGGACGTTTTTTCGAGATCCCTTTTCAACATCGAGGCCGTGAATCCGATCGCCGCTAAATATTGACAGACTCCGTCGTGGAGATCGCGACCAATTCGCTCCTGTTCCCGTTCGCTGATTCCGATGATCTCTTTTTCCAGCTGCTGGGAACGTTCCAGCAATTCGATGCGAGCGCGGGTCTCGTCCCGTTGTCGTTTAACGCTCCATCCAGCGAAGAGCACGAGGCCGAAAAACATTAGTCTGACTACAGCCTCCCACAGACGAATCCATTCGTTGGAATAGACGTGGCCAACGGCTTTATCAACCGCCCACCAAGCGACGGTGCTCAGTAGTGAAATGACGATAGCCAGGCGCACGTCTCCAACCCAGACCATGAGCAGGATCGGTATGGAGTAAAAAGGGTAGATGGCGACTTCGTACCCGGTGATGTAATCGCTGAACACAATCGCGACCGTCAGCGTGAGCGCTTCGATGTAGAGCCAAGCCCGGGGCTGCCGTTTAAGAAAATGGATCAGTCGTTCCACTTGCGGCACTTAGCGGCGAGCTGAGATAGAAATCAACTCAACTCTGCGTTAGATACTGGCTCCTACGCGGAAATCATGAGAGTCCGTACAAGCTAGTCCGGATCGAGGTTACAACAAACTATACGCATTGTACCGTCCGGTGGCTCAATTCTGAATAACGCGCACAAAACCCTCGGGTGACACGGCCATTATCCACGGTTTTTCGTCGTCTGCCTGCGCATTTTCGGATGTGGCACAGGCGCTGCTTTAACTGGTTCCGCATACTCAATCTGGGACCTGTAGGGGGTCTTCAGTTTGATTCATGCTAGGAAATCAGAGCCAGCCTTGTGTTTGCATACCGAGGCTGGCTCATTTTATTCCGCGTGTTCCGAGGTTCCGGGCCGGCATATTGGTTTAGCAGTTTGGTGACTTCCAAGTTCGGTATTGCTGTATCCGGTGGGTCGATGATTCGCGCAAAGCAACTGCGTGAAGAGTTCCCTTGGCCGACTAGCCAGCAAAAAGCCGATACGAAGGCTCGTACTTGTCTTGGCAGGCAGGTATGTACTGATAGCCAGTAGATGCGTGTAACAAAATCAACTACAACAAACTATACGCGTTGCATCGACTTCTGGCTGAATTCGACGAATCCAACCTAACTACGCCCTGTCTCGAGCCGAGGAGAACGAGCATGCGCCTAGATATTGCACAACGGTTCGATTTGGCACACGCGCTGCTAGAGAGGGCGTCGCCTAGTTCCGATCGTCAATCAAGAATTCGCTGTTTGAGGTGAGCGAGCGGTTCGTTGCCTCGATAGAGAATTTTTTCCCCATCGGTGTTCTGCGGCGAGTTAACCTAATCGTCACACTTAATCGCAGTTAAAGTTTAAGCGACCAAGAAAACCTGTCCCAATGCTCGTTAACAGTAAGATTATCAAATCCGGAGCCCTTGCTTCGCTTCTCTGTTTTGCGGTCCTTACGACCCAATCTCTTTTCGCCCAGAATGCGACACCGTCTCCTTCTCCGGCGGCTGCCGCTTCACCGGCGGCTTCTCCACCTGCGCCTACATTAGAACAGCGTGTCGCTGGGCTGGAAGCGTATCTAACTAACGGTGATCCCACTGTTCCGCTCAAGGATAAGGACGGAAACATCCCCAAGGATCTGACGACGCCTTCGGTCGGCACATCCGGGCCGGGGCACAACGCCTGGATGATGACAAGTTCGGCCCTCGTCCTTTTCATGACTCTGCCGGGTCTGGCGCTCTTTTACGGTGGACTGGTCCGTAAGAAGAATGCCCTTTCCGTGCTCGCTCAGTGTCTAGGCATCGCTGGGCTCGTCACCATTCTTTGGTGGGCGTTTGGTTATAGCCTGGTTTTTGGTAAGAATTTTAACAATCCGTTTTTTGGCGGATCCGAATACTTTTTCCTAAACGGCGTCAATTCAGCGCCTAACACCGATTACTCGTACTGGGTCTCGCAGAACGTCTACTCGATGTATCAACTGATGTTTGCGATCATCACACCGGCCCTGATCATCGGCGCTATTGCTGAGCGGATGAAATACAGTGCTGTGCTGATCTTCATCGGCATCTGGATGTTCCTCGTGTATTTCCCGATGGCCCACATGGTCTGGGGAATTACCGGGTTTATGGATGGAATCTGGAATTCAACTTCCGGTATCAAAGCGATTGATTTTGCCGGTGGTACGGTGGTTCACATGACTTCCGGCTGGAGCGCCTTGATTCTCTGTTTGATCCTGGGCCCACGCTTAGGATTTAAGAAGGAACCGATGCCGCCGCATAGCATGGTCCTTTGCATGATTGGAACCGGAATGCTGTGGGTTGGTTGGTATGGTTTCAATGCCGGCAGCGCGGTCGCCGCAGACGGAATCGCAGCAAACGCTTTCATGGCCACGACCTTAGCTACGGCCATCGCGGCGTTCACCTGGGCGACAATCGAGAAGGTCTTCCGCGGCAAGGCTAGTGTGCTCGGTTATTGTTCCGGCGCGGTTGCTGGTCTGGTGGTGATTACGCCAGCATGCGGTTTCGTAAATTCAACCGGGGCAGTTATCATCGGTGTCCTCGCCGCGGCCATTCCTTATCTGGCAGTCTCGGTGCTGAAACCGGCCCTTAACTACGATGATGCTCTGGATACGTTCGGCGTCCACGCGGTTGGAGGCACGCTCGGAGCGTTGTTGACCGGTCTCCTGGCAACTAAGGAGGTGAACAGCAATTTGAAAGATGAATTGCTGGCATCCTTATTTAAGTCGCAAGTGTTCGCAGTGATCGTTACGCTGGTTTTGTCGGTAGTGGCCACCGCGGTCATTGCTTACGCTCTGAAGGGGACGATTGGTATACGGGCTACTGCCGAGGTTGAAACAACCGGGCTCGATGTCTCGGAACATGGGGAAGAAGCTTACATTGACTAGGCAGACACCATGAAAAAAATTGAAGCCATTATTAAGCCTTTTAGGCTAGAAGACGTTAAGGACGCGCTCGTCGAAATTGGCGTCGCGGGCTTGACCACAGTGGAAGTGAAGGGTTTCGGCCGGCAAAAGGGACATACCGAAATCTATCGAGGAAGCGAATATACCGTTGAATTCGTTCCCAAGGTGATGGTCATCGTGGTCGTAGGTGACTCAGTGGTTGAGAGTGCGGTAGCTGCAATTGTGAAGGCCGGAAAGACGGGCGAAATCGGCGATGGGAAGGTGTTCGTTTCAACCATTGACGAGGCCATTCGCATCCGGACCGAAGAAACGGGCGAGCGCGCGATTTAAACCAATAAAGTGTCGGAACTCGAATCCAGTTCGAGTTCCGTTGCGATCTTGGCGTTAATCAAATACCGGAAATACCCAGCCTTGCGTTAGTAGAGCTCAAGGCTGGCCTATTTTATCTGGTGAACGGTCAGGAATTCAAATCCCAACATTTCGGTAGGCCAGCAGCACGATGATGAGCGCGAGCACTGAAAGGATTAAGAGCACCAACCACAGCCGCTTAGAGATCGGACGACCAAAATAAGACGCACCACTGATTATAATTAGAACCAAGGTGACAATGAGCAGAGCCATCGGAACCCTTTTGGGTCAAACTCTTGCTTGGCTCGCCAATTTAATAACAAATAGAATAAGCGTGGCGCCGCAGGCTAGAATGGCGACCCCATCTAAAATGTAGGAGAAGATCAAATGCGAAAACTCAGGATCAGGGAAGAAAAATTCTTCCAGAGGCCCTGTAATCCCCATCCGAATCCTACCAGCGCTACGATGGCCATCGGCCAAGGGGTACCGGCTTTTTTTTCGGGCGGCGCCTGATCTCCGGAACTCATTCTTGGCTGAGCGTAGGATCGGCGATATCTAGTGACAATATTATAATATTGCCCAATCTCCTGGAACTCTCCCGCAATCAGGACTTTCCATGTCTGGCCGCTTTAAGCAGAAGAAAAATCGCACCGCCGCAGGCTATAACCGTGATCCCATCTAAGAGGTACGAGAAGCTTAAATAACTTTCAGGGGCCCGGGGATCAGGAGCGAAAAGATCCTTCCAGAGATTCTGCAGCCCGAATCCTAGTCCGACCAGCGCCGCGATCGCGATGGGCCAAGCGTACCAGGCTTCTTTTTTGGGGGGCTGGTCATGTCCGACAGTCATCCTTGTTCAAGGGTAAAGAAGTCTGCTCTAACCACAATGTTGTAATGTTAACGCTAGCCCTGTAACCGACACAAAGGTACAAAGGCGTCAAAGGTAGCGGAGTATTGGTAGCGGCAACCGCAGTCGCTATCGAAGCTGGCGAAAAAAAGTGCGGATATCTTCGGCCAGGAGTTCGGGTTCCTCAGCGGCAGCGAAGTGACCTCCGTGTGGCATATCGTGCCAATGTTGGATGTTGTAGCCGCGTTCGATCCACTCACGAGGAGGAAAAAGTAATTCTTTTGGAAAATGGGCAATCGCGCAAGGCACATGAACGAAGTCGGCCGGCCCAAATTGAAGCGGCGCTTTTCTTCCTTCGAAATACAGGCGGAAAGAGGAATGAATGGTCTCCGTCATCCAGTAGAGCGTCACGTTGGCCAACAGTTCGTCGCGAGTGAATCTGCGATAAAGATCTCCATCGCAGTCGGACCATTCGCGAAATTTTTCGAGAATCCAGGCAGCTAACCCGGCCGGAGAATCGTTCAGGCCATAGGCCGCGGTCTGAGGGCGAGTTCTTTGGACATGTGCATAGGCACCACTCTCGTCTGACCAACGGGTGACACCCTTAAGAAACACTTCTTCCGTGCTGTTCAGACTGGTTCCTGGCTCCAGGTGAGGCCGGAATGATCCTGGAATATGGTTCAAGTGAATGCCGATCATCCGATCAGCATGGCGTAGCCCCAAGATGGTAGTTACGCCCGCCCCAATGTCGCCTCCCTGCGCGGCGAACCGGTTGTATCCCAATTCCGCCATAAGCCCAGTCCACAACTCGGCGATCCGAAACGTGTTCATACCCCGATGGGTTGGTCGATCCGAAAAGCCATATCCAGGTAAGGAAGGGACAACGACGTCAAAGGAGTCTGCGTGATTCGCGCCGTGGCTCGCCGGATCGGTCAACAAAGGGATGATTCGCATCATTTCCAAAAAAGATCCGGGCCATCCATGAGTGAGGATTACGGGGATCGGAGCTGGACCTTTCCCGCGCTCATGAATGAAATGAATTCCAATGCCATCTGAAACGTATCGGCGGTGATGGAAGGCCGAGAGTTTCTCCACCTGTGTCTTCCAGTCGAACCGGTCTCGCCAGTAGGCGCAAATCTCCTGGAGAAACCGAAGATCGAACCCATACTCCCAACCGGAATCAGCAATCGCGTCCGGCCAGCGGGTTCGGTCCAGTCGAGCACGAAGATCGTCGACCGCCTGCTGCGAGAACGGGATAGAAAACGGTTCCAGAGGCATAGATCCTGTCCAGTTCTCGCACGTTTACGGATCGCGCATGATGCGTCAAGCTGCCGTAACAACCAGTGTTGGTTTGGGTCTGTCCAGGTGAATCGATCGCGATGTTCAATGCGGACGTTGGCAACCAGTGCGAGTCTGAACATGCCAGGCGTGCGCTTCCAGCATGTCGAACGCTGGGTAAAATGATTTCAAGCGATCTCGCGTATTTACATCACCGGTGAAACGTACAGTTTCATCGCAGTCACTAGTCCGCCCGGATAGTACCAAGTCTTGTCGAACTGAAAAGATTCGTCTAACGCCCGATATCGAAGATGCACCAGCTTATCCCGTTGGTTCGCATCGTACACCGCGAATATAAGGTCGCCATTTGGTTCGGCGATGTATGAGTAAGCTACCAAGCAATGGTTTAGCGTCCTGAATCCTCGAGTGATAAACACCGGGCGAATGCGACCGCCATCGAGTTCTCTTCTGAGCCAGTTCGCCAGATCTTTTTGGTTAGAGCGAAGCGCCGGGAAAACCGTTCGCCAATTGCCGATCCGCAAATACGGAGGCCACCATTGACCGATATTATTTTGGATTGGCAGCCGGTAGTCGAACGAGAAGTTATGGAGATCAGCGTATCCCGGGATTTGAATCTTTTTGGTTGGCCCTGCGCTCCACGGTGGGATACGGCTAAGTTTGCGAATGATGTCCCGGTACTCGGCCTCAGAAACCTTCGGCAAATCCGGACGGAATTCGGCAAACTGGTAAAACTCCAAGACAGCGCGAACCATCGCGAAGCAATGGCGAGAGTACTCAGGAATTTTGTTTTTTGGTCGCCGATCGATCTCCAAGCCGCCCTGTGGCGTCGTCCGGTAATCAAAATACGTGTAGTTCGAAAACGCGAACGTGTCCGACGGGAAACGGAACGGTCGGGACTCCGCCGAGACCGTTAAGAGCGCCAACGCACAAAGACAAACTAGCTTGGTATCCACTTCAAACCGCTTACAAAGTTACTCGACAAAATGTTCAGCCCGACGCTGGGTCGAGTAATCGGTATACCGCGATGCCAAGGAATTTCCACAATTTCTTCTTCGCTAAATGACTGCGCGGTTGCTTGACGCGAATCTGCTTTTTGTTTCGAGACCTTCTTACTCCCCCCAGAACGATGCGTCGTATGAAAAAGCAAGTCTGGCGATGAGGACAAGAGGTGAGCGATAATCTGGTACCCCCCGAGAGGCGGGTTCTAAACGTTCGAACCACTGACGTCGAATACCTCGCACGCAATTTGCTGCGATTTAGGTCCTGTGAATTTCTGTTTCGTAGCCCGAGGGTTTAGTGGGTGCCTGTTGGAGAAGTGAGGAACTCGCCATCGTTTCAAAGGAGAGTTGATTACGGCCATCATGTGATCGAGTTGCACGCCTGGCGAAGGCCAGAAGGGAGTAGCTTTGCCACGTTCATTTACGAGAAGGCCGCCGAGCGGCTTCTCCGGCATTTTACCAGCGCCGATGAGAACGAAGTCATTAGGCAATCGCTGGTCTGGTGCGAGCAGAATTCATGAAGTTTGGCCAGGGAATCGCATTTTTTCGGTGGACGATTGTAGACATTGCTCCCGAAAGGTCAGTGATGCGGTTCTCTTAAGTTTTCGCCGTCCTTTCAGTCGTGTGGCGCTAACTCGGCTAACAGTTTGTCGAAACGCGGGTCGTTGCAGGGGTCCCAGCGAGGATCGAGCTTCAATTCACCGTAGTAAATACCGCTCGGTATTGCCCGTCTGCTTTTCGTTTTCACCACTCTCGCCTCCTGGGGCTCCAAGTGTTGTAGTCGATTTGATCTCCTATGGCTTGCACAAAATCGCTTGTGATCGGGTCAAGGATACGAAGACAAAATCGAGAAAAATTGTGAATATCGGGTGAGCGGAGTGCGTCTTTTAGACGAGTCTCTCAGAAAAGAGAGTCAAAACAGACGCCAGCACTAGCCGGGAAGAGGTTGCGCAACTTTTCCCGGCTCCAGTCGAAGCCTTTTAAAACCGTAATTTTTCCGGGACGCAGAAGAAGCCCGGAAAGTCATGACATGAAGCGACCGGTGCACACCACTTGAGAAATGACCAACCAGAGTTGCCCATGGTCAAATCAGGGCAATCGGGGTTCCGGGAGACCGTTGGTTAGCATCGGCATGCCGGTTTACAACGGTGAGAGGTTCGTTCGTCAAGCGCTTGAATCCATCCTGATCCAGGATTACGGAAATATTGAGCTGATCATTTCGCCGCTTCCACTGATTCGACGAGCAAGATTTGCCAGAGCTATGCCGACCCGGACGCGCGCATTCGGTACGTGCGGAATGAGACCAATCTTGGCGCTTCCCCGAACCACAAGCGGGTTTTCGAAATGGGGAGGGGCGACTATTTTAAATGGGCCGCTCACGATGATGAATGTCTGCCAACCTTCTTAAGTCGCTGTATGAGTGTTTTGGAGCGGCCCCGCAGTCAGTGGTTTTAGTCTATCCCCAATCCCTCATCGGCGTTTGGCCAGTGTCTTAAGTAACGTGGTGCTCGGAACACCCGCATACGGTGTCATGCGCGCAAACGCTCTCA
>JBEEIB010000274.1:0-7716 GCA_041167675.1 Verrucomicrobiota bacterium | reverse complement strand
TATTGACGCGCCTCGTTCACAGACTTCATACGCCAAGGTCAGTATTTCTTATCCATGTTGATAAGCGAACAGATAAACCGCAATACCGAGAAATGGTATTCAGCCTCGATCATCTTACCAATGTTATATTTCTTAAAAGGCATACCTGTCATTGGGGAGATTTCGGCCACGTCCGTGCTACACTCAAGGGTCTTGCGCATTTGTTTGATAACGAAGTGAATTTTGATTATGTTTTTCTTTTAACAGGCCAGGACTATCCTATTAAATCCAACATCCACATTGAGTCTTTCTTGAAGAAAGCAAATGACAAGGAATTTATCTCGTTTTATTCCCTCCCCAATAAATATTGGGGAGAAGAAGTTATATCGAGGCGCATAGGGTTCTGGCACTTTAGATTTTTAGAGGATTGGCCTCTTACATTCCTTCATCCATTTGCTCATCTTCCGTCGAATAAAAAATTAGACTCAAGAGTGAAATCGGCGATCCTTGCGTCAGTCAATCTAATGTTCAGGAAAAGAACGCTGCCAGGCAACATGAGGCCATTCGGCGGCCCTGGTTACTGGTGTATCACTCGAGCGTGTGCGGAATACATAAATACGTTTGTAAATCAAAATCCGGCATTCGTTCGATTTTTCAAGTATGTCGATATACCAGACGAGATCTTCTTTCATACTATAATTCTAAATTCTTCTTTCGCCGAGAATGTCGTAAACGACGACCTGAGATGCATAGACATATCAAGCGGACAAGGGCCCCGAGTTTGGCGAAAGCAGGATATCGAAATGCTTGCGCAATCAAACGCATTAATAGCCAGGAAGTTTGATACTGCTGTTGATTCCGAGATATTGGATACAATCGATTCAGAGCTGCTGTTGGATGCCCAAATGTCCGCGTAGTGTCTTAAGGTCGCAAGAGCGCGCTCAGAAGCAGGTCCCCTCGGGCGCGACTCGATCCCGGGGACACCTCGGCAGGCAAGGGCGGCGTGGGTGTGTATGCACCCAGTGTCACGCCGGTCTTCAGCACGACACCAGGATCGAAGGACAGAGCGTTTTTCACGAGAACTCTCCGTCCACGTTCCGCAAGCTGAGCCGTCCCGGTGCGAGACTCGGGGCACGATGGTCGCGCTTTTGTAGGCGATTCGCGAGGATCCCACGAAGAGCCTATGCGGATCGTCCATTATGATATAAAAGCTTGGACCAACCCGAAAAACCATTTCAAGCCGAACCAGCTTGCACCGGTTATTTCAACTCCTTCTTCCTGCGGAGGCTACGTTGAAAGTGCAACACTTAGAAATCACGACGATGATCGGCTGCAAGGTCGCGTGCGTCTACTGTCCGCAAGACAAGATTAGCCACCGCTATTTCGGCGCGGATCGCATGATGGAGTTTGACGACTTCAAGATCTACCTTGAGAAGGTTCCCAGACACATTGTAGTGCATTTTACTGGTTTCGCCGAGTCGTTCTTGAATCCTCGATGCACGGACATGATAGAGTACGCGGCGCGGCGCGGACATTCGATCTACGTTAGCACAACGCTAGCAGGGGTAACGCGTGAGGACATCAGGAGGCTATCCAAGCTCGCGTACTATCAGTTTCAGATCCATCTGCCGTCCGCCGGAAAGCTCATGAATTTGGCAATCAACGACGAATATTTTTCATTGCTCTCTGACCTCCTGACAGCAGGAATAATCACGGACCTTCATTTTCACGGCAACGAGGTGCACCCGGTGGTAGGCGCATGGCTCCGCCAGCATGCCGTCGATTTCCTGGAATTCCAGATCCAAAATCGTGCCGGAAATCTCAACACTGAGAAGGTAAAGGCAAGGGTGTCAAAACCGATCACAACAGCGGCCAGACCAAGCGGCAAGCTCCGTTGCGACCGCATCTATCAGAATGTGTTGCTGCCGAATGGCGACGTGGTGCTGTGTTGCATGGATTGGTCGGCAGAGTACGTACTGGGCAATCTCAAGCGAGACCGCTTCGAGGACCTCTATCGATCCGAGACGTTTCGGCGTGTTTTGCGCGGCTTGAGAAAGCCGGGTGTTGACATACTGTGTCGCACGTGCCACATGGCCCAATCCGGGGCCGCAAAGGACCGCCTCATGACGGCGATCCGCAACATTCCCGAAATCGGGCCGGTCGCTGCCCAAACTCTGAGCCGGCTGAAACAAGGCACGAAAACTTTGGGGCGCTTTGCCTTTCAAGCCAGTCGAGCGCTACGTTGAGCGAATGCGGCTGAACAACGTGGTGCGCGGACTGTGTTAAGTACTTTGTGTTGCCAGTCGGTCATTACCGAGCGCTTTGGCGTCTAGTCCGACGCATCGCCGCTCGCCGCATTGTATGCACCACCGGCGCAGATCGCGAAGCCGCTTATAGGGAACTTCTGCTATCCATCCTCGCGCATCTCGAGCTCGTGTTCGGACGCCGTCACCGTTGGAGACACGTGAGGTCCGCGGCCCTCGCGGCACACATTGGCACCATGGCGCACCGCGATCAGTGCGGCTTTGCCCTCTAGTCTAAAGCCTAGCGATCGGCCGATTGAAATATCTAGTTATCTGAACGACGCAAAGGACCCTCGATGCGCGAGTTATCGAGTTATTGCCATGGTCCGGCGATCCGAAACAGGCGGCGGTCAGGCTCGGGCACGGGAATCGAGAGCAGCGGTAGAGGTCAAATGAACATAATAGAACTCGGGGTGAGACACTTCCTGCAGCGGATCGGTTATTCGGCCGCTCGCATGGACAATGTTACATAGCAAATCGCCTGAGGACGATTGTTCCCCGGTCTGCAGGTGAAGATTTCCATTCAATAAGTATTTTGGAACGCGAAATGTACCAAAAACACGCGATATATTGAGACGTCTGCTGTGATCGACACCAGATGCAATAATACGTTGCATGGAGTTTGAACCGACCGGGGCGCCGATGCTAATGGTAGAACTCGCCAAATCTTCGCTGGATACAGACCTTCGCAACGGTATCGCCATTGTCAGTCACAACGCGGATCGGACGGGCGCTCCTCTCATCGCGCTCAACATCGCCCGCGAACTGGTAAAGGCGCGTGCCATTCCGGTCGCCACAATTTCGCTAGAACCGGGCGAATTGGAGCCGGAGTTCGCGCAGTTAGGCCCGCTGTTCGTCGCGCGGCCCCGCCTGACCCCCGCCTATCTTCTCGATCCACGGGCCTGGGCGCGTCCGGTGAAACGCGCCATCTACGTGAAAGACTCCGTCTGGCACGACCGGTTCTGGCGCCGCGTCACGAAATACCTCGCTACGCAGCAAATCCGGTATGCGCTCTGCAACACCGTGTTGAGTGGCGCCGCGGCCATCCGATTGAAACATGCCGGCCTGGCTTCGATCGGTTTGGTCCACGAAATGCCCCATTCGATCCGCGCCAATCGGTGGACAGATCACGCCGCCGCCCTGATCCAAGGCGTACAATCGTTGGTGTTCCCGTGCCCTCAGGTGCAGGCGGCCTTCACCGGCACCTTCCCAATCGGTGACAAACCGAGTCACGTATACCCGCAGAGCTGCAATACCCATCCAGAGCACCTCGCAGCGGAACAACGTACTGCCAGCCGTTCGGCATTGCGCAGGCGCCTCGGCCTCGCCGGCGATGATATTCTGATCTTGGGTTGTGGCGGTAGCGGCGATTTCCGCAAGGGCGTCGATCTGTTTGCCCATGCCGCGCGTGAGATGGCCGTGTCATCGACGATGTCCCCAACGCAAACCCCCAAGATCGTGTTCGCTTGGGCCGGGCATATCGGTTCGGGCTTTCGCGAGTGGGCAGAGAAGGATATGACCGAATTGGCCTTACCCGACCGTTTGATCTTCCTCGGCCCACAACAGGACATGGCACCGTGTTTTGCGGCGGCGGATCTCTTCTTCCTGTCGTCCAGAGAGGACCCATTCCCCACCACCGTTCTGGAGGCCATGGCTTACGGACTTCCAGTTGTGGGCTTCGCTGGAAGCGGCGGTGTTGAGCAGCAGATTTGTGAGGGCGTCGGCGTCATCGTTCCCTACGGTCATGTGACGTCCGCTGTTAAGGTCCTGCGTCGGCTCGCCGAGCAGCCGGATGAGCGAAATAGGATGGCCCGGCTCGGGCGGGAAAGGATCGCGCTCTCGGGCGGCTATCCTGCATATGTCGGCAATCTGATCGAAGTGCTTCTCGGCCTCCCCCTCGTCGAAGGCTGCGCGAAACGGTCGGATCAGGGGAGGCGTCGAGCATGAAAATTCATGCAATGTGCCTTGTTAAGAACGAGGCGGATATTCTTCCGGAGACCCTTACGTCGGCACTGCATTGGTGTGATCACATCTATGTGTTTGATAACGGTAGTAATGACGGAAGTTGGGAACTGGTTGAGGCGCTTGCCAGACAGCATATGCAGATTGTACCGTATAAGCAGGATAACGTCCTATATACGAATGGTCTGCGGGCCGATATTTTCAGCGCATTTCAATCGAACGCTAGCTCCCAAGATTGGTGGTGCGCGCTGGACGCCGATGAATTCTATATAGATGACCCGAGAATTTTTCTCGCCAAAATATCCAGCAATTTCCAGACTGTCTGGTCGGCGAGCCTCAACTATTATTTTACCGATCGGGACGCGATCTCTTATCGACAAGATCCGGTAAAGTTTTTGGAAACCCCGATGCAGCAGCGACTTCGTTATTATCTTAATAACTGGGGTGAGCTGCGATTTTTCCGGCACAGCGATGATATCGTGTGGACTCGGGATCAAGGCGGCTTCCCACCGGCGATGTTCACGGCGCCTGCCCATCCGGTCCGAATTTGGTTGAAGCATTATCAATACCGCTCCCCGGAACAGATCGAGCGGCGCCTGCGCACCAGGCGTCCGGCAATGGAAGCGAGCACCGGTTTCCTGCATGAGGTGACACCGAACTGGCGTGCGGCGATTGCGACGAAACGGGATGCTCCCCTCGCTTTCGAGAATGCCCGCCCGGAGTTCGCGGGAGCTTGCTGGGAAGAACGCGTCGTTTCGGCCGCGTCGTTGGATTATGATGCCTTTGATCGGCGCTACATCATCAACGAGAACCTAATGCCCCAGTTTCCTGTTCGGCTTCCACGGTCACGTCTCAAGAAAGCAATCCCGGAGCCAATCCGTGCATCCCTTGGACGGATACGGCGGCTCCTCCTTGGACAGCTTTCCGAGAGCAGACTGAGCTGAGGAACTTGGGACAGAGATCGGGCGACCGTTAGAGGTATTGGTGGCACCCAAACGCATCCTCTTCGTTTCTAGCGTGAACGACACCCCATGGGGCGCCGCCGAGGAACTTTGGTCACGCGCAGCATTGGACCTGGCGGCGGACGGGTTCGCAAGTTTCGCGAGTTACGCCGCACATTCGCCACCTCATCCGCGCATTTTGAATCTGACCGAGCGTGGCGTAGAGGTGTGGTTTCGCCCTACGCCCTATCCGCTGCGAAAGCGCGCGTGGCGGGCTTTGACAGCACCAGAAAAGACCCCCACGACGCTCGAAGTTGAACGGCTCATCGCGGCAAGATCGCCGCAGTTTGTGGTGATCTCCGACGGGGCACCGTTTCCGCCACTCGATTTGCTCGAGTTGTGCGTGGCTAATCACCTGCCATTTGCCATTATAGTCCACTGCAACCAGTATTTTTGGTGGCCCGCTGACGCTTTGGCCGAGCGCTACCGGGCGGCCCTCGCTGCTGCGCTGCGTTGCTACTTTGTTTCGGACGCAAATCGCCGGATAGCCGAAAAACAGATCGGCTGTGAGCTTCTCAATGCAGAGCTGGTTCGAAATCCCTTTAACGTGGACTTTAACGCATCGCCCCCTTGGCCGCCTCTGGGACAAGATGGGGAGTTGCGTTTCGCGTGCGTCGGCAGGTTAGACGCACCGGGCAAAGGCCAGGATATTCTCTTCGAGGTGCTGGCAGGACCAGCATGGGCAGAGCGCAGTTGGCGATTACACTTATACGGCGAAGGGGAAAACCGGGCCGGCCTTGAACGATGGGCGCAGCGGCTCGGGCTCGCCGAGCGTGTCGTGTTTGAGGGCCATGTGGCGGACGTAGAAGCAATTTGGTCGCTCAACCATGTCCTGGTCATGCCCTCCCGGGTTGAAGGTTTGCCCTTGTCGGTGGTCGAGGCCATGTTGTGCGGGCGATCGGTCGTCGCGACCGATGTGGCGGGGGCGGAAGTCGTCGAGGACGGCATAACCGGCTTTCTGGCCGAGGCGCCAAGCGCCGGCTGCGTGGGGAATGCACTCGAGCGGTTTTGGGGAAGAAAAGAAGAGGCCAAGGAAATTGGCGCGGCTGCGGCGGAGAGAATACGTCAGCTGGTCCCGCCGGACCCTGTTCGGGTGTTCGCAGATAAGATCAAAGGACTCCTTTCCGACTTATAACCGCCGGTGGCTTCTCAGCAAACCTCTTCGACGCTGGTCACATTGGCCAACGTCCAAGCGTGCCGCTCATGGTACGCACAAATTTGCGGACGCCATCCACCGATCGGACTCTCGTCGATTCGTATCACCTCGAAAGCGCAAATCCCATCCAAAGTTTCATAAACATCTCCGCTCGGCTGCGCTTGAAGCCAGGTGCATAGATGGAACTGTCCTACGTTTAGCGAAATAGTCGGGAAACGACACACAAGTATGGAGCAGCCAGATTTGTTACCAAATGCTGACCCATGGTAATACGACGAATGGATTACTGGAATTTGAAATTGGCTGTTGAAGATCATAAAACAAAAACTACCACGTATCGGCGCCGGATGTCGGATCCAGAATTTTACCTCGAGAGGCTCGCCGAAACGGTGAACCGCATTGGGATCCGAGGTCAAAATCTCGGCCCGTGCAATATGCGGCGAGCTAATTTGGGGCTTGGACGGGCTGATATAGGTGGCCTTCCTCGCCCCCCTTGATAAGTAGGTCGAGACAGCTTCCGCAACAGAACCATCAACCGCGACTGATCCGGCATCGAGCAACAGTGCCCGGTTAGCCATTTCGGCTACCGCTGCCAAATTATGACTCACCAATAGCACCGTTCGGCCTTCCCGCCGAGAGACTTCATCAATCTTCCCGAGACATTTCTTCTGAAATTCGGCATCGCCCACCGCCAACACCTCGTCGACGAGCAGGATATCCGGTTCTAGATGGGCAGCCACAGCAAAGGCAAGGCGGACGTACATTCCTGAGGAGTAACGCTTTACCGGCGTATCGATGAATTTTTCGACGCCGGCAAAGTCGACGATCTCGTCGAATTTCTTGCGGATCTCAACGCGGGTCATGCCGAGAATAGCGCCGTTGAGATAGATATTCTCGCGGCCGGTCAATTCGGGGTGAAATCCGGTGCCGACCTCGAGCAGGCTCGCGACACGCCCCCGCAGGATGACCCGCCCGGCGGTCGGTTCGGTGATGCGGCTCAAAACCTTCAGAAGAGTGCTTTTGCCGGCGCCGTTTCGGCCGATGATCCCGATGACCTCGCCTCTCTGGACCTTGAAGCTCACTCCTTTGAGTGCCCAGAATTCCTCGATCCGATCCGTTGAAAAGATCTGGCGGCCGTTAGCGGCGGCAAGCGCCTTGCGGGTAAGGTTGCGGGCGGCGTCTCCGATCGCATCGCGCAATGCCGTGTAGCGTTTGTGGCCCTGGGCGTCGGGCGTATGCTCGATGACGTAACGTTTGGACAGATTTTCGACGGCGATAACAGGGTCCGACATGATCATGCTTGCCGGTCGAACTT
>JBEEIB010000273.1:0-2577 GCA_041167675.1 Verrucomicrobiota bacterium | reverse complement strand
CTGGGCAGCGGATGTAGGAAGGCACGGCGCGACGAAGCCCGCCGGCAAGAGACGCGGACGCAACGACATGGACGAGGCTAGATAGACCGCTCGTCATTTGGAGTCGAGACGGCGCGGCATTTCTGCGGGCGGCTGATCAAGGGTGTCGCTTCCCGGACAAAAGCATCACGCAGACTTTCTCGATCCGTTGTGTACGCATATCCGATTCTTTGGCGGAGTCTATCCAATCAACAAAATCTCTGCGCTCGTTCGCCGTAAGATCCTTCCATTGTGCCTTTGCCTTCGGAAGAGAGCCGATGGCTTTGTAAAGATTCATGGGCACGAGTGCATAACAGCAGGGGCGCCGCTTGCCGGAGGCGAGCCTCGAAGGGATGCTCTCGACACGGCGTTTGCGGGTCTCGGGTTGTTTCGCGGACTCTATCCAACTGATGAAGTCCCGGCGCGCGATAGGCGTAAGGTCACTCCATTGAGCCTTTGCCCTCGCCGACGCAGCGAGAACCTTGCGAAGATCCGTTGGCACTCTGGGTTCTGATTCGGATGTTATCGCCATGAGCTTATTTTACCAAACGATACTTCAATTTGTTTGGCTCAACGGGGTTAACCGTATCTGCTTCTCAAAATTATATGCAGTCGCTAGGTCGCTGTCACTGTAGACGAGCACGCGGCCGATGAGCAATCAGTGGCCGCTCTCCTACGGATTATACGCCAGTCCACTGCCGGGTGCCGGCGCCGCTCTGGCGACGCTCACTACCCCGCCGGCCTCACGCCCAGCGGCGTCAATGCGTCCAGGGCTCAGTGCGCTTGAATGAAAAATTATCAGCATAGGGGATGATGCGCGGCTTGTCGGGTTTGGGATTGAAAACCTGGTACGCAATCCCGTGGCGCTCACAATAGGCAGTCGCCTCCTCGGCGGTATCGAAACGCAGCCGCACTTGCTGGCGCATGTCGCCAGAGGCGGTCCAACCCATCAGGGGCTCGATCTCGCGCGGCTGCTCCGGCTCATAATCGAGGAACCACTCTTTAGTCCGCGCCTTGCCTGACTGCATCGCGCTCCTTGCTGGCTTGTAGATTCGTGCCGTTACCATCATCGCTTGCCTGTGCTCCAGGTTTGGTCGGGGCAGCAGGATTTGTGCCGCAGACAACCCTCTGATTTTTTCAAGATCGTTCTGACAGGCTCGAGTATCCGGGGCTTATTCGCTCCGGAACGCGGATCTGCGACGGATCTGGAACAATTCACACCGTATTTACGGCTGATCTCTCCTCGGGTCTTGTTTCTTTTTGCTGACTCTGGAGGTTCCTTGCGGCTATCTGGTGAACCGAAGGTGGGCTGACGCGGAATCAAGTCCCGCTTGGCATCGAGGTATCGATCGGCGACGACCGCTAATGTGAGGCCCGCTGACCAGGGCCACGAGTGTGGTCTTGAGCCAAGGGGCACCCTTTCGCAGACGATTGGATCGATGTTTACCGGCGCTCTCGTCGTTGCGCGGCAGGCGAAGGGCCGCCGCGGTTGCAGCCAGACCTCAAGCTCGATGACACGGTCCCGTTCAGACTATCGCGTTACCGAAGTCGCCTGTGAGTTTATCAACGGGGGATGAGGTCCCCCACATGTTTACTCGAAAGCCGCGTCTACAGCAACAAAATCGGCACATAGGGTGAGTGCCAGGATGTCCGCGTTCACGGAGAGTCTCGGATGGTAAGCGGACGCCGATGGTCCGACGGCCTACTCGTCGGCTCAATGCTCTGTCTCGGTCACTACCGCTGATACTGACGGACGCGGGAATCCGGTTGAGATAAGGTGAACTTGTCCGTACCCGAATTAAATGGTTTCCAAAACACCACGCGCGCTTCATTGAAGCCAGCATAATCCGGGATTATGGGAATACCCGCTGGATTCGGTTCGCCCAAAAGTTTCATTCCAAGGCTTTTGTGAAAAGCAATCGAGTTCAAATTTGACGGAGTTGTAATAGCTTTGACGTACCCGCAACCGTGCCCTCGGGCGAATTCGACAAAATGCCTGAAAAGTTCTCGACCAAGGCACTGCCTCCGAGCTGATGGCCTGACAGCGATGAGGTGTACGTAGCCCACCGGCTCGACTTGCGAGACAAAGCCGAACAGAGATCACTTTGGGACCAGCACGGATTACGAAGGCCGAGTTGCCAAATTCGTTTACGAGCATCGGATGGTGAAGCGCACTCGTATCACGGCCATCCCAAAAATCCCGCAGGTCCATGAGAATTTGCTTGTAGTCCTGTTGGGTGCACGTAGAAATCTCCAGGGCCATACCTCCATTATACCGGAGTTTGCCCCAGCCCGCGACGTGAGCGAAATGACGATGCGGTTTTGCTGCAGCACGAAGTGTGAATGCTTCGTCCCGGGTACGTCCGCTTCCAAACGTACTGCGGACGCGCTGTCACACCATCTCGACCATGCCACGCTTCCAGCCCCCGCCACGTCGAACGATAGTCCTTGTGCGTGCCGACGAGGTGATCGAGTAGCCGTCGCAGCATGTCCGCAAGTGGCATTGTGTTACGAGTAACGCCGGTCCACACGGCGGTGCATAACTGTAAGTTGGCTGCC
>JBEEIB010000272.1:0-9897 GCA_041167675.1 Verrucomicrobiota bacterium | reverse complement strand
TCCGCTTCTTGCAAGTACTGAAACTGGCCTGCCCATTGGATGTAATAGCCGGGTGGAAACTTTACTTCCTGATCGATCTTTTGGCTCGCTGCATTGACATACCCATTGATGTCGCTGCTGGTGATATCAACGAAGACGAAGCCAACTAATTGGCCGTTCTCGGTACGAACTTCGGGCGCGCCAGTGCGAAAATGGATATCGGCGAGGAGCGAGATCGGCACCTGATCCCCAGTTGGCGTGGCAACCAATACGCGTTTTAATTGATTGATGTCGTTGCGGTAATCGCGAGCGTATCGAACGCTGATCGGATAACGTTCTCGCCCCTCGACCGTCATGCCAATGGTGTTCCCGCCGATGGCCGTTTCAACGATCTGGTTGACGTCCTCAACGCGCAGTCCGTAGCGAGCTGCCCCTTGGCGATTTGGTGTAAAGTCAAGGAAGTAACCGCCGGTAGTGCGCTCCGCAAACGCACTTCGAGTGTTCGGAAAATTCGATAGGGCTTTCTCAATGGCTATCGCGACGTTCTGAATGCCCTTTAGATCCGCACCAAATACCTTGATTCCCAGAACCGAACGGAATCCAGTGGTCAACATTTCGGTTCGGGTTTGAATCGGCATCCAAAAGATCTGGGCCATTCCCGGCGTTTTGCTGACCTCGTTCATCTGGGCGATCAGTTTTTCCCAGGTCATTCCAGGTCGCCATTGGTCCGGAGGCTTTAGTTGCAACACCGTCTCGAACATGGACAACGGCGCGGGATCGGTTGGTGTGTCTGCTTCGCCGGCTTTGCCGAAAACGCTTTCTACTTCGGGAAACTTCCGCAGAATCCGATCCTGGATTTGCAAGATTTTGGTAGCTTCGGTAACTGACATTCCAGGGATGGCAGTCGGCATGTAGAGGAGCGTTCCTTCATTTAACGGAGGCATGAACTCCTTTCCCAGACGGCTGAAAGGAATATAAGTCAGGGCGAGCACCACGAGCGCCAGCAAGAGCGTCAGCCAGCGGAATCGGAGAGCAAAGTTGACGAATGGCTGGTACGCCCAGATCAAGAAGCGATTAATCGGATTCTTGGTTTCCGGTGTGATCTTTCCCCGGATGAGCCAGGTCATTAGCACCGGCACCAGTACTATTCCCAGGATGGAGGCAAAGAACATCGAAAACGTTTTCGTGAACGCCAACGGGCGAAACAGTCGGCCTTCCTGGGCCCCGAGCGAGAAAACCGGTACGAAACTAACGGTGATTACCAGAAGAGAATAGAAGAGCGGCCGCCCAACGCTCTTGGCTGCCGACAGAATAACTTCGAAGCGTTCCCGGCCATGGGCATCGTGTCCTTTCTCGTCACGAAAGTGTTCCAGCGCCTTATGCGCGTTCTCGACCATGATGATCGCCGCATCGATCATTGCGCCAATCGCAATGGCAATACCGCCGAGCGACATGATGTTGGAAGTTTGCCCCAACCAGAGCATCGGAACGAACGACAGAATGATGGCTATCGGGAGAGTGATAATCGCCACTAGAGCGGAACGGATGTGCCAAAGGAACAGAATCGATACCAAAGCTACGACAATACTTTCCTCGAGGAGCTTTTCGCGCAGTGTGTCGATTGCATTATGGATCAGGGTACTTCGATCATAGACCGGAACAATCTCGACGCCTTCCGGGAGTGCCTTCTTGATCTCCTCAAATTTCTTCTTTACCCCGTCGATGACCTTGAGAGCATTCTCCCCGTAGCGCATCACCACAATGCCGCCGACGGTTTCTCCTTCCCCGTTCAGTTCCGCGATGCCCCGCCGAAGATCCGGTCCGAGGTGCACATTACCCACCTGCTTCAGATAAACCGGAGTGCCGTTCTGAACCTTCAGGACGATGTCATCGAAATCTTGTAAATTCTTGATGTAACCGCGACCTCGGACAAAAAATTCGGTCGTCGAGACTTCGAATGTTTTGCCGCCGACGTCCTGATTGCTCATTCGGATTGCATTGACGACATCTCCGATCGGGATCTTGTAGGCCGTCAGCTTGTTCGGATCGAGATCGACTTGGTATTGCTTGACGAAGCCCCCGACCGGCGCGGCCTCGGCAACACCTTCTACCGATTCCAGCGCGTACCGAATATTCCAATCCTGGAGCGAACGCAGTGCCGCTAGATCATTTTTACCGCTCTTGTCGATCAGCGCGTACTCGTAAACCCAACCGACCCCAGTCGCATCCGGTCCGATAACCGGATTGACACCTTCTGGTAAGGATCCGCGAACCGAGTTCAAGTATTCGATTACCCGAGATCTCGCCCAATAAATGTCCGTACCATCTTGAAAGATGACGTAAACGAACGATTTACCGAACATCGATTCACCACGGACAAATTTAACCTTCGGCGCCGCGATAAATTTGGTCGAGATAGGATAGGTAATCTGATCTTCGACCAGATCGGGTGAACGGCCTTCCCAATCGGCATACACGATGACCTGAACGTCACTCAGATCAGGAATCGCATCGAGCGGGGTCTGGTATAACGCATAAATCCCTCCGGCAATCCCGAGTATAACGAACACAATGACCAGGAACGGATTGCGTGCGCTCGCATCAATGATCCGCTCGATGATGGTTTCCGGACGCTTTGCCGGCGCCAAGGGTTCGGCCATAGCATCTACCTTTCGGCCCGGAGCGTTTCCTGCACGGTACCGCAGGTCGGCATGTCAGGTCCCAAGAAGGGATTCTTTACGGCGGTCGAATCTTGTAACCACACCGCTGGTGATTTACTCCACATTGGGCACTTGATGGTATAGAGCGGATCATCCAGCTGCGGCATGAAGTCTTTTAGAAAGGCGATTAGATCGGCACTAAATTGGCCAAACTCGATTCGAGCCTGATCGATGTTATTCGGAGTGAACTGGTCAGCGCTGCCATGGAGCTTATCGACCAAATCCTTGTATTGTTCCAGCTTGGCCGAAGGATCGATATCCAGCAGGGGATGGACCTCTTTCCGCAGCGTCTCGGCCTCAGCTGCCACTTGGGAAAATTTGTTTGTGGCCAGGAGTTCATGAAGTCTCTTGTAAGAATCAAGCACCGGTTTGATTACGGCATTGAAGCTCGAGCTTGACGACTGGTTAGGTGGCTTTTCAGTCATCGCTGGAGTGCCAGCCGGCTCTTCTCCTGCCCAATCTTTCAGTGCGCCTTGCACTTGAGATTCGGCATCGATGAGGAAGTTCGCGCTTGCGACTATGCGGTCGCCTTCCTGTAGTCCATTCATTACCTGGTAATAACTTCTCTCTTGTTGACCATCGAAGGTGGTAAACGAGCGGCCTACCTGGACATAGCGCGGCAGCAATTTTCCCTGGCCTCGATCGAGAAAGACAAGCATCCGCTCCCCGGTCGGCAACGCCGCTTGCACCGGGATCGTTAACCCTTCTCCCCCGTTGATCTTGACCTCAACATTTGCGTACATGCCCGGACGCAACTGAGCTTTGGCATTCGGTATATCGATTCGAACACGAGCTGTCCGCTTGGCCGCGTCGATAATCGGATTGATGACCGCAATTTGACCCTGGAAAGTTTGGTTCGGGAAGGCCGGAAGGCTCACATCGATCTGCTGCCCTCGCTTCAAGAGACCGATCTCGTTTTCGTAAAACTCTGCCCAAACCCAAAGATTGGACAGGTCGAGGACACTTACCAGTTTGTCACCCATCTTCACATTCATTCCTGGATGGGTCATCACTTCACCTACTACGCCGTCGAAAGGCGACCGGAGTACGAGTTGATCGGACGGTTTTCGGCTTTTTTCGAGCTCAGCGATTTCCTGATCGCTCACATTCCAAAGCTTGAGCCGCCGTTTGGTAGCATCGATCAGTTGATCATTCGAAACCCGGCTGGTGCCGCTGCGATCGCGATCATTTAAGAGATTGACTAACTCTTGCTCAGTGCTGCGCAGATCTGGACTGTAGATCGTTATCAACGGTTGGCCTTGCGAAACATCCTGTCCCGGTGAGTTGACTTTCAATTCCTGTACGTAACCGTCGACGCGGGCTACATAGTCAAACATATTTGACGTATCCGGTTCCAGCATGCCAACCGAACGGATCGACAGCTGAATCGGTCGCTTTGTTACCGTGGCATATGTCACCCCAATCTGCTGTTGCCGTTCGACGGGAACGGTAAACTCGCTCGATTTGCCGACTTCCTGATTCGGAGAGGACATTGGCATCGAACCCATGGAGCTGTTACCGGTCATCCCGCTGGAGTTCTCTGTCGCTTTGGTTTCATTCGAAACCTTCTTTATGACCGGTACCAGATCCATGGAGCAAATCGGACACTTGCCGGGATCTTTGGAATGCACCGACGGATGCATCGTACAGGTGTAGTAATCGACATCAGCATCTGCAGCGGTTTTGCCGGCGGGTTTTGAGCACCCGCTCAATACGAAGGCCACGAGCAAGCCGATGCTTAGGATTGTGAATATCGGATAAAAACGAGTTTTCATTTTTTGCCGTGGCCTGAGCTTTGCCGACTTCGATTTGCCACGTTCAAATCTGTGCCGACCAGTGATTCTAATTCCGCAATCGCGACCCGATAATCGGTCAGATCCTGGTTATACATGGTCTCTAGTTCTCGGAGGTTGTTCTCGGAAGTGAGCACCTGAATCAAAGTGGCTTTATCCGTCTCGTAATCGGCTTGGTACGAAGATACGGTTTGGCGTGCGCGCGGCAGTAATTGGTCCCGATAGAGCTCGATGTGATGATGCATGGTCTCGATTTTCTGCAGTTGATCTCGCAGCATGCCTATTGCCTCGGTCTGTGCTCCCTCCAAGCTTTGTTGCGCCGCCAGCAAGTCGCTCCGAGCTTCGCCTTCGCCCGCGCGGTATTTTTTGCTGTTAAACCAGGGAAGATCGATCGATACCCCAGCATTAATTTCGCTAATGGCCTGCCGGCCGGCGTTGTAGCGCTGCGCCTGTAAACTTACTGAAGGGTCAGGAATCCATTCTCGCTTCGCGAGCTCAACCTTCGCCGAAGCTCCTATCACCATAGACTGCGCCTGCCGAACCTCGGGGCGGTTTGCCAGCGTGAGCCGGCGTAAGCGCTCCGTTGAAAGATCTGGTGGCAACGCTTCACTCGAGGCCGGCCGGCCCAATGGGGAAAACGGGTCTCGGTTCATCAGCACCTTCAGTTTCGTTTGCTCGTCCGAGAGTTTCTGTTCCAGGTCGCGCCGAGTTTCGATGATTTTCTGTCGCTCAACGTCGGCGGTTAAATAGTCTGCTTGTGATTGAGTACCGACCTCGAATTTCGCCTTGCTTGCATCCAAGGTCTGGGAAAGTGCAGCTTCTTCCTGGTCGTTGAGATCCAAAAGCAAGTAGATGTTAGCCAGACGGAAATAGCTCGCCTTTGTCTTCGAGATAACATCAAGCTGCTGGCGCCGAAAATCCTCGAAGCTCGCAACCGCTTCCGCGGCGGCGATTCGCTCCTTGCTCCGGTTCTTGCCGGTGAGCGGAATCATCTGCTCTACAGTCACCATTTGGTCCGTGAATCCGTTTCGAGAAATATCAACAAAACGACCAAGTAGTGAGTTCACGGTCAGTTTCGGATCTTCCCAAGCTGCTGCTTGAGGTATTCGTTGTTTAGCAGATTCCCATTTGGCGCGGGCAGTTTTGATGCTCGGATTGTTCTGCAGAGCGGTGGTCACAGTCTCGTTCAAGGTGAGCTGACTCATCTTCGTCTGCTTGGTCTTGCTCACCGGCTCCTGCGCCAGAACGGCCGCTGCAGGAGTAAGAATACAAATCATAAGTGCTCCAAGCTTCATCGACTTAAGTTTGAGAAGGTCGGCTGCTTCCCTATTCCGTTGTCGCTCTAACTGCGGTATCGCTAGATAAGGCCGGCTGGATCACTCGTGATTTCATCAACCGGAGATAGTTCTGCGCGTCAGCAGGATTCATTTGCGCACTCACTTGGTAGATATGCGCCAACATCTGCTGTTGGCACTCTTCTTGGACCAACCCCGCCTCTCGGATTGCAGCTTCCAGCTCGGGTGTCACTCCGCGATTCTCAGACACCAGCCGATCTAACTTGGAGTTAGCGTCAGTGATCCGGCGACACATTTCGTTGCAGACTGGCGCATAGGTAGACTGCAGTGCTTCAATCTTTTGGAATTGCGCACCGCTCAAATGAAACTCCCGCCGTAACCACTCCAACCCTCCATTGGGAGCCGCAGCCATTTCACGAAGATCCCGCGTGGCAAAGAAGTCACACCCATAAAAAGCAATCACCCCTGCGGCCAGCGCTCCGATCAGGGCGAAAAGCAACCAATACCTGATGCTAGTACGTTCGTAGATGCCCGTAGGGATCGATGGATTGGACATATTTCGCTTCTAAGCTCTTCCAATTTCTTGAGTTCGTCTGAGATGACTCGATGAGCCCGAACCCGGTACCTGCCAAGCCTCCTAAAATAATGGCGCACGTCGCGAGCCCCGGCGTACGTAGCCACGAAATGCTCCTATTGCCGAACAACGGCAATTTCGGCTTTGACTGCCGAAGTTCTATCTTCTGCCAAACGTTACGCTGGAAATCGGGGGGAATTTCTGGTCGAACCTCCCACGAGGCCAGCTTCTGCCTGAGCTGATCGTCATCCATACGCTCAGTAAAACACCGAGTTCGGAGAAAACCCTCTACCTTTCGAATGCCCGGCTAGTACTCGCCTCGTTCTAATCCGCTTCTTAGAAATGTGAAAGGAAGTAAGTTCTGTATGTCCATGCCTCGCGATCATCGTCCCGAACCTCCGCAGAGAATTCATTCCAGGCTGCTGGTTGCGCTTTTGGCAATCAACGCCTCGATGTTTCTGATCGAGGCCACAATCGGCTGGCTTTCGCAGTCCACCGCGCTGCTGGCCGATTCGCTAGACATGATGGCCGACGCAGCGGTCTTCGCTATCGCGCTTGTCGCCGTTGGACGCTCCGCTCGATTCAAAGCGCAAGCCGCCTTCGGCACCGGTGTCTTCCAGCTCGTGCTAGGCCTTGCCGTGGTGGTCGACGTGCTGCGACGTTTTCTCTATGGCAGCGAGCCCAAGTCTTCCTTTATGGTCGGAATTGGTCTCCTCGCTCTTTGCGCAAATCTACTGTGCATGGCTCTCCTGCAGAAGCATCGCTCTGGCGAGGTGCATATTCGTGCTAGCTGGATATTCACGAAAAACGACGCTCTGGCCAATCTTGGAACAGTGATTGGTGGTGTCCTTGTGTCGCTCACCAAAACCGCTCTTCCTGACTTGATCCTTGGATTGATTATCTGCGCTGTCGTGGTTCGCGGAGGGATCGAGATCGTCCGCAACGCCCGGTCAAGTGCGTCGCACGAAGCCATCTCCGAAGAAAGCTAAGCAAGAGAAGGGTGTTCGTGAGCTCAGCGGGTCTCCTCGAATATGACCCTATTCCGTGGCTCATCGATCGTTAAACGAAACTTTGTTAGCAGACCATTGCCGAGCAAACCTGCTTCGCCCGCAAAAATCTGCTTCTCGTGAATTCCCGCTCGAATGGCGATGTGCTGCTTTCCTATCTGGACTGAGGCCTGGATATATGGCCTGGAGGAATGTGACAGACCGATTGAGGTTTGCTCGCGCGGACGCGTTCTTGGTCCACTAACCACCCACTCCAAAGCTGAATCGCAGCCCGTGTCGAGCCTCATCCACTGGGCCGGATTTCCGGCGACTCGCACTGGGACACAGACCGCATCGTTACACATTTTGATCGGCAATACTTCGCAGTTTGCGAGGTTCATATCGCAATTCTCGAGCAGACGAACTTTGCCCGCCGTGAAATCGATTTGCACTATACGGTCCCGGAAAAAGTCGGCGCCCAAAATTCCATCAACGGGCTGCTGGCAGCACTCACTAATAGTTCGAAGGTCGATTGCCAAGACTGAGCTTGGCAGGCCGATTCCGCCGGATACCGCCTGCAAGTCGTGTACCCGATAACCAAAGCCTTGCCCACTTACTCCTTGCACTGTCTGCCGTTCTCCCAGCTTTAGACGAAGACAGCATGCCGTCCGGAGGTCCACAGCGCTAACCCCAGCGCCCGAGTCCAATAGGAAGTTTAGCGGCTCACTCCTCCCGGCGACTCCAATTTTCAGCCAAATTAAGCCGTCGTGAAACTGGAAAGGGATTTCCCATAAAACCTTCGATTCAGCAGATATTGGCAGAAGTAGGATCGCGAAAAGCGTACACACGGAAAGACGCATCTCGTAACGATGAAGCAAGATCCGTGCGATAAACCCAAAACCGGGAGTCCTCCTCCCGCACGTTTTGATCTAGCAGAGCAAGAAAGCCGCGGCTGTTCACTATCAGCCACTGTCGATGGCTCAAAATAACCAACTCCCAGCCATTCAGCGTCATGACAGGAACACAAGGCTTGGCGACCTGGCATCCAAAGCCGGACGTTGATTTTTCTTGAGGGTTTTGGCCGTTACCGAGGTTTTACCTGTGAGCGCAAGCCGCGCTTAGATCACAACACCTACAAATGAAAACCATCGGTAAATTTGGACTGGCGGCACTCGCCGCGGGAGCATTTTGGGCAGCCACCTTGCCTGGCAAGGCTGAAACGCCGGACACTTTCACGAGACACGGACTTCCGATTCCCGGAGCCTACTTCGCGCAAAAAGAAAGCCAGAAACCGGCGACCATCGCTGTCAGTAAGTCGGGAAAGGGCGTTGGCGAACTGAAGCAAACATCCAAGACTGGGAAAAGGCCCGCACAACCCGTTCACTCGACGAAAAAGAACTCCTAAGATAACGGTTCACATCGAAGCGTCGCTGCAAAAACAGCGGCGCTCAAGAACGCTGTTCTATTCGCGCGTCTTGATCACGAAGATCCGCGCGCGATAGCAGCTCTCTTAACAACTTTCTCGCGCGGTAAAGTTTCATTTCAACCGCTTTGATGCTGCATCCAAGCGCGGACGAAATTTCTTTATACGACAGGTCCTCGTACTCATAAAGCAAGATTATCGTCTTTAAATCGTGCGGTAGCTTAGTGAGTGCCTCTTTGATGCTCGAAATGAGTTCCGACTTTATCACTGCTTGATCAGGAGAATCATCCGAGGTCAGGATCCGTTCAGAAGCATCGGTGGGATTTGCATCCAAAGATTCGATAGCGGTGCCGCCTCCTCGCTTCCATCGCCGCACATAGTTGCGACAAAGATTCGCCGCAATTGCGAACAGCCAACTAGCGAACTTCGCGCGTACCGTGTAGCGTGAGCGCGCCTGGTAAACACGCACAAATGTTTCCTGAGCAAGATCCAGCGCGTCAGACTGGTGATCTATGTACCGATAGATGAAGGCTACCAGCGGCTGCTGCCAGCGAGTCATTAGCTCGTTTAGCATGAGATCTTCGCCATTTTTGAGGCGGAGCATTAGCTCAGCGTCAGGATCGGGCTTGAAGGGGACAAAATATTTCATTGAGTGAGAGCTGATAAAACGCGAGGCAGAGCGACGGTGAATCGTCGCAACGACAGGGAATACCGATTACCTCACTGGCTATACCGCCAGCCGAGATGACCGAGAATCAGTTCTCAGAGGAGAAGAATACAATCTTGCGCTAGCAGGTCGCGCGGCGGTGCCCCGAGTCCATGAATTAACTCGGCCCCGGATTTCGAATCCGAAAGAGTAGTCAATGATGGCACCGCAAGCGGCAAAGCCAATAGCAGCAACTCGGTTTGCAAATTTGATGTGCTGGATGGGCTCGGTGCAATCGGGAGCGCTTTTGCGGAGGTCAAATGACAGCTTGGTTTATCCCCGCAACAAGAATGGCATGCCTTGGCTTCCTTGGCGCAGGCCAGGTGACAAGAGGAGCGCACTTCAATTGCTCGACTGCCCAAGGGCAAAGCAATCGTCAGCAATAGCACTAACCAAATCCGCACGCTGGAACCAACTTTCT
>JBEEIB010000271.1:0-3001 GCA_041167675.1 Verrucomicrobiota bacterium | reverse complement strand
ACCGCATGGTGGCCATCAACGTCCGTGCCGCCTTCGTCGGTATTCAGGCGGCTGCCCAACAAATGAAAGAAGGAGGCCGGATCGTGCTCATCGGCAGCAACACCGCTATTCGCACTGCCTTCCCTGGCGGAAGTGTTTACAGCATGACCAAGGCTGCGCTTACGGGACTTGTTCGGGGCGCTGCCATCGATCTGGCCCCGCGCGCCATCACGGTAAACAATGTTCAGCCCGGGCCCACAGCGACCGACATGAGCTCAGCGCATGTCGAGTTGGTCAAGACGCTGATTCCTTTAAAGCGAATGGGTGATGTATCGGAGATCGCTAGCTTCGTCTCCTACCTGGCCTCTGAAGAAGCGGGCTTCATCACCGGAGCCAGCCTCACAATCGACGGCGGATACGTCGCCTAATCGGAAGAGAGCATAGAGGGAGAAGAGGCGCATGGCTCGACCGAAAGAGTTCGATCAGGAGAAAGCGCTTCGGAAGGCGATACGACTTTTTTCTCAGCAAGGCTTTGCCGCCACATCCACCGACGACTTGATGCGCGTCATGGACATCGGGCGGCAGAGCATGTATGACACTTTCGGCGACAAACGGGCGCTGTTTTTGAAAGCCCTGAAGATGTATGTCGCACAGAGCGTTCATTCCATTAATGTGGAGTTGGAGAGGCCTGGGTCGGCCCTCTCCGCCATTCAAAACGCCCTCGTGACCTTCGCTGAACGAAAAGACTTGTCCAGTGCGGAAGGCTGCATGGGGCTCAACGCAATCACCGAATTCGGTCGGCGAGATGCCGACGTAGCGCGTATCTCACGCGAAGCGGCGCGCGTGTTGCGTCAAGCCCTAATGCACGTGCTCACTAGGGCAAAAAACCAGAGAGAAATCAGTTCAGATGCAGGTCTTGATAGCATGGCAGACTTCTTTGAGAGCACGCTCGCTGGGATTAGGATCGCGGCCAAAGCGGGCAAGAGTCGCCGCTCACTTCGAAATATGGCAGCCTTTGCGTCAAGAGCGTACATAGCATCGGATTCCCAAACAGCTGCCGAACGACGAGCTAGTCGGAGACTATCGATTCGTCCGTCGGATTAGTACCAACAAACGCCATTGTAGTGACCGGTCGGGCTAGCTTTCGGACGCCAGATCCGTAAGGCGCTCTATCCTTAGCGCTCGTGATGGGCGCGACAAATCGTTGAAATTCTGGCCGCACAATAGTTGCACGATTGCTTTCGAATAGCGGCCCTTCGCACAAAAATGGGGTTCCCCGAACGTAACTTATTGATTCCGAACACCAGGCTGTGAAACGGGGAATTTGCAAAACCGTTGTAGGAACAAATGCTTGAAACGAGCACTTATGCTCCACGATGGGTACAGTGTGATGTGTTTGGAGTCCCGACCAGAACGATCAACTATTGAGAGGAAGGCTTTGCCAAATAGAAAAGGACAGCGTGGCAACGTGTACCAACCTCATTTTCTCGAAAAGTGGAATCCACAATCGCCGGCCTACGGTCGTTTTTGGATTGACGTTCAAAGGGGAGAAGGGAGACGTAAAACAGTTTCTCTCGGCCGGTGCGCAACGCAATCGGTAGCGCGTCTGCGATTACGTGACTACATCGAGCGAGCAGGAATCAATGCTACGAGCGCTTTTGGTCAAGTTCCTGTTCCTGGTACAACATTTCGGCAACAATCTGAACGCTGGATAGATTCAGTCTCCATTCGGAAAAGGAGACCAGTAAAACCCGCGACAGTCTACGGATGGCAGCATTGCCTCGACAAATGGATTCTCCCAAACCTTGGCAACAAGCTGCTTTCGGAAGTTAGGAACAGTGTCTTGCGTCAATTCGTGGAGATCCTGTCCGCAGCAGGGCTCGCGCCGAAAACGATCGTCAACGTGGTGACGGTGGTGAAGCTGGTCGTGGCGTCCGCGGTCGACGAGGAAGGCGACCAACTCCACCCTCGTGTATGGAACCACGAATTCATCCAACTGCCCTTGGTCATCAAAGAAAAGCAAAATCGTCCGACGATCACGGAAACGGAAATATCCGCGTTATTGAAAAACGTGAACGAGCGCTACGCCGTTTTGGTGGCGCTCGTGGCGGGGACAGGGCTACGTATCGGAGAGGCCCTCGCCTTGCGCACCGAGGATTTTGACCCGGATTGCCAGGTGCTACATGTAAAGCGAAGCGTCTGGCACCGATGTGAGCAAGCGCCGAAAACTCCAAACGCGATTCGACTCGTGGATGTCCCGGAGTCACTGGCACAAGTTCTATGCTGCTACATAAAAGGAAGAAAGGGGCACCTATTCACGACGAGGGCTGGACGGCTTCTGGACTCGCGCAATGTCCTGGATGTGTTGCAGCGAGCGGGGCGAAAAGGCGGATACCACGCCTTCCGCCGCTTTCGTTTTGCGGTGCTCCGCAAGGCGGGAGTGCCGGACGACCTCATCAAACTGTGGCTAGGCCATTCGCAAAACTTAATCGATCTCTACGCGGCGCAACTGCGGTACGACGAGACTTATCGGAGGGGATGGTGCGAGAGAGCTGGTTTGGGATTTGCGTTGGGCGAATTGGGCTATAAATTGGAGGTGCCGATTCGCCCGGCGCTCGTTGCGTAAGACTTTCCTGAAACAGGACTTAGAAATGGTTGCGGGGGTCAGATTTGAACTGACGACCTTCGGGTTATGCGCTGACTCAACTTTCGCTGAGAGTCGGACTGTACCTTCATCCCGCGTAACGGGATGCTCGCCATCCAGTCTCTACGCCTTCCTCGTTCTTCCGAGGCTTGGTTCGGTATTGCCGTACCCTACAGCAGGGCTTAGGTTCCACCGACTTTGACGAGTGATCTTCCCGCACATTGCTGTGCGGACGCCCATTTTGCCGAAGCGGGATTTGAACCACCGATCCCACTCAGCGGGTTATGAGCCCGACGAGCTACCAGGCTGCTCCACCCCGCGTATTGACTATAGCCGAGGTGTCGCGTCGCGTCAAATTGCCAAAAATTGCAGGGAGCA
>JBEEIB010000270.1:0-2927 GCA_041167675.1 Verrucomicrobiota bacterium | reverse complement strand
CGATTTATCGGCGTATTCGCGCGGCCGGAACATCCCTTAGCCCTGTTCCTCGATGATCTACAATGGCTCGACGCGGCAACACTGGATTTCCTGGAGGATTTATCGACCCAGCCGGATGTGCACCACTTAATGTTAATCGGTGCATATAGAGACAATGAAGTCGATTCCACCCACCCCCTATGGCGTAGGCTGGAGGCGATTCGGCTAACTGGAGCGCTAGTGCACGAAATCGTCCTGGCGCCATTGGCCTGCGAAGATTTGGGACAGTTAATTGCGGATTCGCTTCACTGCGAACCAGAACGCGCTATCCCGCTGGCCCAACTGGTTCACGAAAAGACTGCTGGTAACCCATTCTTCGTTATCCAGTTTATTTATGCGCTCGTCGAGGAACAGCTACTCACCTTCAATCACAACGGTGCGCGATGGTTTTGGGATCTGAATCGCATCCACACCAAGGGTTACACTGATAATGTGGTGGAGCTCATGGTCGGAAAGTTGAACCGTCTGCCAATCCAGACGCAGAAAGCAGTACAGGAACTTGCCTGCTTGGGAAACAGCGCAGAGATCGCTACGGTTTCCATCGTGCACGGAACATCAGAGGACCAGGTCCACTCCGATCTATGGGACGCTATTCGTCTGGAGTTCATCACCCGTCAGGAGGGCGCCTATAAGTTTATTCACGATCGCATCCATGAAGCAGCTTATTCACTAATTGCCGAACATTCACGCGCCGAGAGTCATCTGCGAATGGGAAGGCTGCTGTGGGAACACTTTACTCCAGAAAAGAGGGAAGAAGCCGTCTTCGAAATCGTCAACCAGCTAAACCGCGGTGCGGCCTTGATCACCTCACAAGACGAGCGCGAGCGACTCGCGGAGCTCAACCTCATCGCGGGTAAGCGAGCCAGAGCTTCTACGGCTTATGTCTCAGCGCTGAACTACCTTGTTGCCGGGGCCGAACTGTTGTCTGAAGACCGTTGGGATAGCAAGTATCACCTCATCTTCCCTCGGGAGTTGCTCCGGGCCGAATGCGAGTTCCTGACTGGCCAAACGGCGGCTGCGGAGCAGCGTTTGACCGCGCTTTCATCCCGTGCATCAAATGCCGTCGACTTAGCGACTGTCACATCCTTGCTCATAGATTTGTACACGAGCCTAAATGAGAGCAAGCGGGCGGTCGCCGTCTCTCTCGATTACCTTCGCTATCTAGGCATCGAATGGTCGTCCCATCCGACAGAACAGGAGGCGCGGCAGGAGTACCAGCAAATTTGGGCGCAGCTTGGCACGCGAACGGTCGAGGAGCTCATTGGATTGCCCTTGATGTACGATCCAACCTCCCTTGGGACAATGGATGTTTTGATCAAGCTCTTGCCGCCTGCGGTGTTTACGGATCCGAACCTTCTTTCGCTGACCGTCTGCAGGGCGGTAAATCTAAGCCTCGAGCGGGGGCACAGCGACGGCTCCTGCGTCGCTTATGTGTGGTTTGGTGCGATATCTGGGCCGCACTTTGGCAACTACAAGGCTGGATTTCGTTTCGGCCGGCTCGGTTACGAACTGGTCGAAAAAGGCGGCTTGCAGCGTTTCCAGGCCAGAACGTATATGTGGTTTGGACAATTCGTCATGCCATGGACGAAACATCTCCGAGCCAGTCGCGAGTTCACGCGGCGTGCGTTTGATGCAGCGTATAAGGTCGGCGACCTTTTCGCTGTGGCGGTCACCTTCGAACACCTCACTGCGAACTCTCTTGCGGCCGGAGATCCCCTGGTGGAGGCACAACGCGTAGCCGAGAATGGCCTTGAATTTGCCGGAAGGGCTCGATTCGCCTATTTCATTGACGTCATCGGTCCGCAACTCGCGTTAATCCGGACCCTGAGGGGTTTGACCAAAAAGTTTGGCTCCTTCGATGACGAGGCCAGTATCGAGCAGCATTTTGCAAGCGTTCCGGCAGCTACGGTGCCCCAGTGCTGGTACTGGATCCGAAAGCTACAAGCACGCTTCTTTGCCGGGGACTATGATGCGGCCCTCGATGCATCTTCAAAAGCACAAAGGTTCCTCTGGGCAGCAGCGTCAATCTTTGAAATGGCGGAGTATCACTTCTATAGTGCACTTTCTCATGCGGCGTCCTGCGATTCCGCATTTCCCGACCGGCAGCGGCAGCATCTTGAGGCTCTGGCCGCGCACCATAGACAACTCGAAATATGGGCGGAGAATTGCCGTGAGAATTTCGAGAACCGTGTCGCTCTAGTGGGCGCGGAGATCGAGCGCGTCCAAGGCCAACCATTAAAGGCTGAACATCTTTACGAACAGGCAATCCGCTCTGCATTTGAAAATGGTTTCGTACACAATGAGGCGCTCGCCAACGAGCTGGCAGCCCAGTTCTATCTAAAGCGTGGCATCGAAAAAGTGGCGCATTCCTACCTCCGTGACGCGCGCTACTGTTATCTTCGTTGGGGCGCACTGGGCAAGGTAAAGCAGCTCGACGAGCGCTACCCTGTGATCGAAGACCGGACTTCTGTGCACTCTACCACCACGATCGGCGCGCCGGTTGAGCAACTGGACTTGGGGACGGTAATGAAGGCGTCGCAAGCGGTTGCTGGGGAGATTGTGCTGGAGAAGTTGATCGAAACCCTCATGATGATTGCCGTTGAACACGCCGGTGCTGAGCGCGGCCTTCTGATACTGCCGCATCGCGAAGAACTTCGAATCGCTGCAGAAGCCAGGACCGGCCGCGACGGGGTCGAGGTCGAACTGCAACAAGCGTCAGTGACACCCTCCGCCTTACCCGACTCGCTCCTTCACTACGTGTTTCGAACTCAGGAGAGCGTGATTCTGGATGACGCCTCGACCCAAAACCTGTTTTCCCAGGACGAATATGTTCGTCAGCGGCGTCCCAGGTCAGTGCTCTGCTTGCCCCTGGTGAGGCAGGCCAAGCT
>JBEEIB010000269.1:0-41067 GCA_041167675.1 Verrucomicrobiota bacterium | reverse complement strand
CCCCAGGTCGCCGCCGAGCGCCATTCCTGCCGTTCTCGATCTCTTGGTCGCGCTGCTGATAGGTTTGCGGGGTCAGATGGCGTTTGCCTTTTATGGGTAAACGCTCGATCGACATCATCCAAGCGCCAATCTGCTTCGAACATGACTCTGCTTGCCCTCTGATCAAATCCAACTGCTCCCCGAAGGGATGCACTCTCATTCGTCGCCGAATGACCGCCACCATGGATCGCAACTCTCCCGCCGAGCCTCGAGCGAACTCTAAAAAGGCTAGTAATTCAGCAGTCGACATCCGCTCAAATCCTTCAGCGATATTGTTGGAGACGGAAAGCGAAGCCCGATCAAGTTGAGTACGAAATCCAAAAGAAAAGTTATTGCTAGATTCTTCTAACAAATCCAATACCGAGCAATACAGCAACGCCGCCTCTTGCCAGACCGGCAAATCTTCAAATCGAGTATACTTAGACAGTAACACATATTTTATAAGTTGTATTGTTTCAAACCATACTCGTCAAGGCCATTCGCGTAACCTGTGGTCGATCTGCTATCTGCTATTTGCGATTGGTTGCAGGCCAAGCGCTGCCAAAAGTTCTTTATCCTCGTCCACGCCCGGATTGGCCGCGGTCAAGAGCTTGTCGCCATAGAAGAGCGAGTTGGCACCGGCAAAAAAGCAAAGGGCCTGTGCCTCGCGCGACAGTCTGGTACGACCAGCAGACAAGCGAACACGTGCTTTAGGTAGCGTTATCCGGGTCGTCGCGATTAAACGGATCAGCTCGAAAACATCGACAGGGGATTGATCTTCCAGCGGTGTGCCCGGCATCGGGATGAGGCAATTAATCGGTACGCTCTCTGGTGCGGGATCAAAGTCAGTTAATACCTGCAGCATCTTGAGGCGATCGAGTGGAGATTCGCCCATGCCAATGATTCCTCCGCAACAGACTGCGATCTTCGCCCGTTGGACGGCGCGAATAGTGTCCAAGCGATCCTGAAATGTGTGCGTCGAAACAATGTTCGGATAATAATCTTCGGAGGTATCCAGGTTGTGATTGTAGGCAGTAACGCCAGCTGCCCTCAGCTTCTCGGCCTCAGCCACCGTCAACTGCCCGAGCGTCACGCAAACTTCCATTCCGAGCTGGCTAACCTCTCGCACAATTTCCAAGACCTGCGCGAATTTCGGTTCTCCGTCGCGCACCCCTTTCCAAGCCGCTCCCATGCAAAAGCGAGTTGAACCGTTCGCTCTTGCCCGCTCCGCGACTTCCAGCACGGCAGCCGGCTCCATCAATGCTTCCCGTGGAACCGAGGTATGATACCGCGCGCTTTGCGCACAATAAGCGCAATCCTCGCTACAGCCTCCCGTTTTGATACTTAGCAGAGTGCAAAGCTGCACACTTTGATTTTCCCAATGCTGTACAAACACTGCACGAGCCTTGGTTAACAAATCAAAAAAGGGCAAATCGTAGATCTGCTGCAATTGGACGAGGTTCATGCGGATTTTTCGTCTGTTTTCGTACTCTTCCTCGAAGGCGACCGGGGCGTGTCGCTGTGTCACCCCTCATTCGAACCTTCTAAATCCCGGTAACCCACTTTCCGGTGGGTGACACCAGCACTGGCAGCTCATTCGTCATGTATTGGGTCTTACAGTCGGCACCAATCATCTTCGCTCCAGTTGCTTCCCTCCACCCCGTCGACATTTCCTGCCCCGTGTAGCAGCCCCACGATTGGACTGGCGCATTGCGCGCGAAAATCCCGCGGTGCAACTTTTGTCTTAATTCACTTACATGCAGCCACGCTTTGGAAGCGCTCCCGATTTCATTGCTGTAATCGAACATGAAACAGGCACGATTTGAGTGACCGAAGTAATCGAAGCTAGCGATTTTGTAACGAGAACGATCCTTCCCGTGGTTCAGATAATCGCAAAATTGGTCCGCAGTCTGGAAATAAATCAGGTTCAATCCGAATTTCGCGCGAACCGAATCGATCACGCTGAAGATGTTTTCCTTCTCCTGCGACTGTCGCCGCTTATATCCAGGGCCATAAACCAGCCAGGTAATTTCGGCGGAGGGACCATACTGATTTCGAAGTTGCTCGATTCGAAGACGACTTGCTCGGACGAAGTTGAGCCACCAGTTATCGTGCGGCTCGATCTTGTATTTTTCCCACTTCATGAGGGAGACAGCGCCGGTGGTCACAATGTGCTCACCGGTATCCTGACCGGATGCCAACGATGCCAAAGCGACCGTCGCGAATACCAACACTGCGTGCCGAAACATGGAAAAGGAATTAGCTCGGCTTTCAGCTTTTAGCAACGGCAGGAAAGTATGGATCTATCGCAGAGAAAAATGAGCCTGGGAGGGGTTGTAGGTAAACACGGCAGGTAGGGCGGTCCGTCCCGGACCGCCTAATCGAAGATGAAACCGAAACATGGACCGGCGGTCCGGGACGGACCGCCCTACCTATCGCCGTAAGAACTCTTCCAGCGCCTGATGAAATTGATCCGGCGCTTCCAGGTGAGGAATGTGCCCAACATTTGCCAGTTCGACGAGGCGCGCACCGGGAATCTGCGTGGCGGCTTTGCGGGCTAGCTCGACCACATGCCCAAGATTCCGTCGAACATCGATCGGGGCACGATCGCGTCCAACCGCAGTGTGATCTTCCTGTCCGACAATGAGCAGTGTCGGCACCTTGACTTCAGCAAATTCGTAACAAACCGGATCCTGATAGACCATCAGATCGGTTAACGCGGCCGCCCGCGCCCAACGCGGAAAGTCTCCGCTGAGGCTCACTCGTAATCGCGGTTCGACGAAGACCTCGGCTTTCTCTGGTGGATAATGAACAAAATACCCCTGCACGTATTTTCGGAACTCATCCAGGCTGGTGTTGAGTTCCTGTTGATAGAGTTGCTCTAATGGAGCCGGTGGCACGGACAATCGATAATCTTCCAGACCGATTGGGTCTTCCAGAACCAACGACTCAGTGCGACCCGGATATAGTCGGGCAAACCGTATACCAAGCATACCTCCCATCGAGTGGCCAACGATACTCGCCTTGGGAATCTGCAGGAGGTCAAGCAAGCCGGCCGTGTTTTGGGCGAGAAAATCGAGAGTATAATGAACATCTGGTTTGGACGATTTGCCGAATCCAATCTGATCGGGAACAATCACTCGATAACCCCGATCAGTTAGAAATTTGATGGTATCGACCCAATAGGCGCCCCAAAAATTCTTTCCGTGCAGGAGAACGACGCTTCGTCCATTTGCATTTTTTGTCGGCTGCACATCCATGAAGCACATGCGGACCTCCTGGCCCTCAGCGTACAGGTTCAGATAAGCCGTGGGATACGGATATTTCAGTTCCTCATAGCATGTTCCGATTGCCGTATCATACCGATCCGGCAACGCCTTCTCCTCGGTATGACCGACCGATAGAAGAACAAGCAACAGTGCCAGAGAAAGAAAAGGCCGAATGATTCTCACGCTCTTATATACGGACCAACCGGCTTGGATCGTCAAGTATTCGCCGTATCCATCGTGGGTTGCTCCCCACTAATCCGGTTCCGATTAATCTTCATCGTCACCCAGATCGGTTATTTCAAGGGTTTCGATTTCGGGCAGAGAGGCAGTACCGATGATTCCTTGCAAGTCACCGTACATGCCAGAAAGCCCATGCAAAACCGTTTGGATCTGCTTTTCTCGCCGGCTCCAATGTTTCATCAGCGCGCGCTTCTCTTGGTTAAGTTGATCCTGCATGCCAACGAAGGTTTGGATAATCGCGTTCACCCTTTCCCGAAACTCCGGACCAGTGAGATACCGATACACGACGTCCATCTTCTGATCGCGGCCTTCCGCCGAGGCGCGCGCAAACGCCAGATTGATGATCTGCTGGCGCAGCATGGCCGCAACCGCAAACCAAACCGAAAGACTACACACATACATACCGTCGATTTGATCGAAGTATTTCACTCCTTCCGGGAGCGCGGTTGAAACGAGCACACCAAACTCCGACTTCGAACTAATTACGTCCGTGCGCAGTTTTTCCAGCCATTTGCTGTTCCAACTCTGGGCATTTTTCGTTTCCCAGGTAATCGAACCACAATTTCGTCCATCCGCCGTGATGACGGTGTGCAATATGTCGGCGCCATAAGCACCATTGGCAATCGGCTCTACCCGATCGGTCGGGAATCGGAAAGCGAGCTCCCCTTCCAAAGTTAATTCCAATGCTTCACCCTGCGCTTGTTGAGAACCTTGCTCCATTCGCCGCCGCAGTTCATCCGCTGCTTGTTTGGCGTCATCTCTCTGTTTTTCCAACTCTTTTTGCTTGAGACGCAGCCCTTCCAACTTTTGCTCGAACTTCTCTCCCAGCGTTTTCTCCGCCAAACTCATCGCTTCAATCCGGGACAGTTCACGAGCGTCCGCCGCGGCTTTGGCCAAGGCCAGATTCTGCTCAGCTTTGAGCGCCTCGATCGACTGCTGCAAATCGAATTCCGCAGCGCTCTTTTCCGACAACTGTCTCCGGATTTCATCGATCAACCGAGCTTGGGCTGCCATCTGTTCCTGAAAAGCCTGTTCTCGAATCTTCGCCTTTTGTGATTCCTCCGACTTAGCTGTCTGGCGGATCGCTTCCCGCTCGGCTTCGAGCTGAATCCGGAACGCCAATTTTTGTTGAGCGCTCGCTTCCGCTTGCTCTTGCTGAATCCGCCGGATCGTCGATTCGGCCAAACCTTCTCGCAGAGTGAACCGATGTCCTTCGCCGTGTGGACAAAGAATTTCCTCATTCAGACTAATCGTTACCTGTTCATCATGCGCTTTCATTTACGAATTTTCGAAACAAATCAATCTACCCTAAAACGCTGCCGCAGAGAATGGCCGAAACACAAAATTCTCCCAACTTTTCGATCCGGCGTAGTGGACTACGCAAAAGCCATGTTTGCGCGCTATTCACTTTTGCTTTCCATTTTCTGGTTAACTATTCCCTTTAGGACCGTTCTCGGTGAAGATATGATTTCCGAAACCCAGAAACTCACCTATCCATTCACCTCAGACAGTCGATTCCAGCTCTCCAACCAAAACGGTTCCGTGCAGATTGTTGGAGATGACATCAATGAGGTTAGAATCGAGGCAACCAAGAAAGCTCACTCTCAATTCGAGTTAGCTGCGATCAGAATCTCGGTCGAACAAAAGGAGCAGACGACGCCAGACCAAGGTCGGCAAAATCCAGTCCGATCTTCCCGAAAACCAGAGACGCGGCGTCAATATCGTTGGTGAAGAGTTACGGGCAACCCTCGGTAGCGGCAGGAATCCAATTCAGCTCAGGACCGTAAACGGAGCCATTCGGATCCAGACGAAAGGGTGAAGCTAGAATACGGAACACGGAACTCAGCTGGCACCGGTGCGCCGTTTGATCCGCTTGTTTTGTACTCTGCGCTGGGGGAACTCTCGTTTGTCCTTATGGAAGTAACAAATCTCAACCAGCGTTGGCCAGAATTCCAGCGTAGCATGAATTTGGCTCACTACGTCATCGACGATCCGCGAGACATTCTGTTGAAAAAAATCCGGCTCGAACCCATAGAATGAGCGCGCTAAATTTTCGGCAAATAACAGCAAAGCCTCTTTTCGCTCGGGGATTTTCGTCGAAGCCGCTGCGTTCAGGATACGAGTATGAACTGCGGTGATTCGTTGCAGAATTTCTTCACTATCCTGCAGAGTCACTTCACCCTCGTACTCGAATCGGATCGACAAATCATCAACTGTTACCAGCGACGATTTTATTTTCTTCTTCAACAAGGTACAGATCTCTTCGTTGAAAACATCCGTCGCTAACGGACTTCGCATATAGTTGTTCTTGATGTGGGTCTGCGCGGCGTCCGTATGAGCTGCAACGATGCCGTCCTGCTGTATCCACAACCGATAGATGTAATCCTCAAAGCGGAGCCGGGTAGGAAAAAAAGGAGGCAGGCCGAGCCGGTTATCGTAACCGGCAACTCCGCAATCGATTCGCCAATTCTGGTTAGTGACAACTGGCCGGAAGTTTTCCAGCACATAAACCTCATTTATCTCGTGCAGATCTTTTTGCCGTTGCTCTTCGTCGTGCAGATACATTTCTACGTAGTCGAGTGCGTCGATGTCGTTGGTACCGGTTCGAAAACTTTGGGCGATTTTAACCACCGCATTTTTTGGGACTGGTCCATCCTGGAGTAGGAGCGAGTTCTCGGTTACAAATTCTTTGGTCACGTTTGTCTCGAGGTCCATCGAGGTGTCGACCAGGAGGTTTCCGGATTCAAAATTACCCGGCAACTCGCTCACCTTCTTTCCCAACACATCTTTAAATGAGGTAAGAATATCGAACGACTTGTCGATGTACCCATTTTTGCCTGGTTTTTTCAAACGGCCGCGACTGACTTCCTCCGCTTTTAGCGATTCTGGACTGCTCTCAACCAGGGCATACGGGCGCATGTCATCGTCTGCGCTGACGAGGAATGCGCCCAAGGTGTAGATCAGCGAAAAATTGCGATTGTCTCCGTAACTAGGACGAAAAATGGTCCGCACCAGCGACTCAAGCTTTTTGTCGCGGAGCTTTCGGTTCAAGAACTTGAGAAATTGCTCTTTTTCCTGCGGACCAACGTAGTAGAGGTCGTTGACCGTTCTGGTCTCCTCCAGCTTGGAATAATACTTCTCGTGATTTGCCAGGCTCGAATCGTCGAAGACAACCATCTTCACCGAGTGACCGTTGCTCCAAAAATTTGCATCGTATTCCTCAATCGTCGCCGCTACGTCACGCAAGCGATAGGTGGGAATGGCGAATATCGTATCTGCAGTTTTCATTTTAGTAAAAAGGTCGGATCGTTCGGAAGTACCGGGGTTCCATTTAGGTCTGAATGAGCCGGCCGCAAAACCAGTCTCGTTGAACGCACCGTCGAATTTCACGTCAAGGAGAAAGCTGATAGTCTCTCCTGGTTCCGCTTCGCGCGGCTTGATTTGAGCGGACTCATTCAAAGAGCAATTCGCTCGTTCGTTGCGCCGGATATGTTTGAGCTTTCCACGAATAAGGCGGTTCAGAATTAAAAGCGTTAAACGTGCCAAATTCAGCTTAGGCACTTCTAATTGATTCGCTTTCAGGGAGATAGGACCGAGTTATCGTCGGAATAAGTGTTGACGATATTTGCAACCTGCGAGCTGCAGCCTAGATCAATGTCGCAAAGAGCAAGGATTCTTCTGGTGAAACCCTCGCGACGCCCGCAAGCCGTTTGCAGTCAATTCGGCCAGCCGTTTGTGGGTCACTACACCAAAATGGAAAATGGTATATGTAAGCTCAAGATCACGTTTCGTGTGATGATTCCAAGAACGTTCTTTAGACCCAGTCGATTCAAGCTATTCTGGTCGGCGAGATGCAACTTATTCTTTGGGTAGCTTTTGCACTGGCAGCCGTCTTTGAGGTGGGAGGAGACGCCGTGATCCGAATGGGTATTAAGAATAACAATATCATTTTGATGTTCTTGGGAGCCGCCGCGCTCGGAGGATATGGCCTGATCGTGAATTCGATCGACTGGGATTTCTCGAAGATTTTCGGGGTATACGTTGGTGTGTTTGCGCTGTTCGGTGTTCTTTTTGGCAAGTTTCTGTTTCGAGAACAGGTTCAGCTAACCACTTGGTTGGGGCTCGCGGTCATCATTCTGGGCGGACTGATCATCCAGTTCGGATCAAACCAGTATTGATTTGGAATGCGCCCAGACCGGGCGCGTTGTAAAACCAAAACCTAGTTCAAAGCTTGGGCTATGTTTCGGAGGCCCTTTGGGCCAAGCGCAGGAAGGTCTCGAGCGCGTGAGTTGCATGCCGCTGGCTGGGCCATTACTCCACTACTCCGCCCGGCCCGCATTTTTTACACGATCACGAGATCCACGCCAGGCAATTCCTGCATCAACCGATCGTGCAGCTGTCGTCTCGTCCAGTTCAATAATCGCTTACCCGGGCGACCTAAAACGACGTGGGTGATGCCGTACTCTCGGACAAAGGTGACCAGCGCTTCCGCAACGTTCTCGTGCTTGAGCGAGATCACCAGGCCTCCCATTTTCTGAGCAGTTTCCAAGGTATCGGCCACTCGGCGTTGCACGGCGGCATCGATGTTTATTGCCGACTCGCTCGGAGTCCGAACATAGACGGCGTACCATTGCGCGTTTAGCTGCGCGGCCAATCGAGCGGTCTTGCGCAGCATCCTTCCGGGATCCGGGCCGGAACTGCTAATCGCCACCATCACTTGGCCTAGTCCTCCGATATTAGCGGCATTCGTTTCCTGCTCGGTGCTCTCACGCTCTTTGCGATCCAGGATGTTCGCGGTCTCGCTGAGAGTCATTTCCCGCAGTCGCGTCAGGTTCTTCGTCGTAAAGAAATTTGCCAACGCGGTTTCAATCCGCTCCTTCGGATAAATCTTCCCGGCCTGCAAACGCTCTTGCAGATCCTCGGCCGGCAAATCGATGTTCACGATCTGGTCCGCCTGGGCGACAATTTCGTCCGGAACTCGCTCTTTGACGCGGACACCGGTTGATTCTTCGACAATGTTATAGAGCGATTCGAGGTGCTGGATATTAACGGTCGTAATTACATTGATGCCAGCTTGCAACAGCTCTTGGACATCTTCGTACCGCTTACGATTTCGACTTTGCGGAGCGTTGGTGTGCGCAAGCTCGTCTACCAGCACAACCGTCGGCTTGCGTCTGAGCACCGCGTCCACATCCATCTCGCGCAGGGTGATTCCATGATATTGGGCAACCAATGGCGGTATGATTTCCAGATCCCCAATCTGCGCTGCGGTTTCCGGGCGATCGTGCGGTTCGACGTAGCCGATGACGACGTCGATTCCCTGGCGACGTAGCCGATTACCTTCGACTAACATGTGATAGGTCTTGCCGACTCCGGCGCAAGGGCCCAGATAGATTTTGAGCTTCCCGACTTGCTGCTGACGAATGATCGAGAGGAAGTCGTCAGCAGTACGCCGAAGGTGAGTAGGAGGATTTGCCGCCGCCATCCCGGTATTTTACAGGAAAGTCAACGTTCCTGCGAGTCGAAATGGCATCGTTTCGAGGGACGCCTTGATTCGGAGGCCGCGGCGCTTGCGTCGTCCGACAATGCGGCGCGACGGCGCCGAAGAATCGAGCCGAGAACCTCTGGTCGTTGTCCAATCAGGGATCGCTCGCGGGCGTCGCAAGCGACGCACCCTCCGAATCATGGGTAATTGAAAATCAATAGCCCAGGCTTTCGCCTGGGCTATCCGCCGCGATTTCCTACTTGCTGGTTGGCGTGCCAGAAGATGAAGAGTTTTTTTGCTGAGCATCCAGCGCAAGGTTCAGCAAGAGGACATTGACTCCTGATTCTCCCCCGATCCCAAGAAACGGATTATCTGTCACTTTTGCTATCTCGGCTTTCACCACATCTGGGGGAAGGCCTCGCTCCTTGGCCACGCGCGGAGTTTGCAGTTCCGCATTGCGCAGACTGATGTGAGGATCGAGCCCACTGAACGATGCAGTGACGGCGTCAGCCGGGACCACAGCGTCGGCCGGCAAACCGTTTTCCTTGCGATAGGTCTCCACATTTCCTTTGATCTGATCGATCAACTTTTGCGAGGTCGGCCCAAGATTCGACCCACCCGAACTCGATCCATCATAGCCGGTACCGGCATTGGACGGGCGCGGATGGAAATATTTCGCTCCAGAAAATCCTTGGGCGAGCAGACTGGAGCCAATCCTGGTCTTATTATCGGGAGATGTCACGAGGCTCCCGTTCGCCTGGTGCGGGAACAACAACTGTGAGACACCCCAGATCACAACTGGGTAGATACCGCTGCACACCACTGCAAAAAGGATGGTCGCAACGATCGCGATTCTGATTTCACTGAGAAATGACTTCATAAAAATTCTCCCGGTTAAGCGAGATGCAACGTTGTGATGATGATATCGATCAACTTGATTCCCGGGAACGGTAGGATGATGCCGCCTAGACCGTAGATCAGTAGATTGCGCTGCAGAATCCGAGCGGCGCCAAGCGGCCGGAATCGCACTCCTTTGAGTGCCAGCGGAATGAGCGCAATGATAATAAGGGCATTGAAAATCACCGCGCTCAGGATCGCGCTCATGGGCGATTTCAACTGCATGATGTTCAGCGCAGCGATCTGTGGAAATGTACCAACGAGCATCGCAGGGATGATGGCGAAGTATTTCGCGACATCGTTGGCGATACTGAACGTGGTGAGAGCGCCACGAGTAATTAGAAGCTGTTTTCCAATTTCGACGACCTCGATAAGCTTGGTCGGATTGGAGTCTAGATCGACCATGTTACCGGCCTCTTTCGCGGCTTGGGTGCCGGTGTTCATCGCGACACCGACATCGGCTTGAGCAAGAGCCGGCGCATCGTTGGTTCCGTCGCCGGTCATGGCTACCAGGTGACCTCCCGCTTGTTCTTTGCGAATCAACGCGAGTTTGTCTTCGGGTTTGGCCTGGGCCAGGAAATCATCCACCCCGGATTCTTTCGCGATCGCAGCGGCAGTAAGCGGATTATCTCCGGTGATCATCACCGTACGAATTCCCATTGCCCGGAAGCGTTCGAATCGGTCGGCCAATCCTCCTTTGACAATGTCTTTGAGATAGATCGTTCCGAGCACTTGTTTAGTCGTCGCGACCAGCAGCGGCGTTCCGCCAAGTTGGGAGATATCTTTCACATCGGCCTGTACCGATTCTGGAATTTTCCCACCCACAAAAGCCGCAATCGCATCTGCTGCACCTTTCCGGTAACGGATGTCTTCCAGATCAACGCCGCTCATTCGGGTTTGCGCCGTAAAAGGAACAAAGGTCGCATGGGGCAATTCATGGAGCTCTCTCCCGCGAATTCCGAATTCTTTGGCGAGGACAACAATACTGCGCCCTTCCGGAGTTTCGTCGGCCAGAGAAGCAAGCTGCGCTGCGTCCGCTACCTCTTGCTTAGTCACGCCGGGTGCCGGCCGAAATTCGGTCGCCTGCCGGTTACCGATCGTGATGGTGCCAGTCTTATCCAAAAGCAGAACGTCGACGTCGCCAGCTGCTTCGACGGAACGACCGCTCATAGCCAAAACATTCTTTTGCACCAGACGATCGATGCCCGCGATGCCGATCGCACTCAGCAGTCCACCGATCGTGGTTGGAATCAAGCAGACCAATAACGCCACCAGGACGGCGATCGTGAAATCAACCCCCGAATACAATCCATAAGCCTTCATCGACATCATCGCGATCAGAAAGATCACGGTAAGCGCAGAAAGGAGAATCGTGAGCGCGATTTCGTTGGGTGTCTTTTGGCGCTTGGCCCCTTCCACCAACGCAATCATCCGATCGATAAAAGTTTCTCCCGGGTTCGAAGTAATTTCGACCTTGATCTGGTCAGACAGGACCTTTGTTCCGCCGGTTACCGCACTGCGGTCACCGCCCGACTCGCGGATCACTGGAGCTGATTCGCCAGTAATTGCCGATTCATCGACCGTCGCCGCACCTTCGATGACTTCACCATCACCGGGAATCAGCTCTCCGGCTGAGACCACAACAATGTCGCCTTTTCGGAGTTCCTCCGCGCTGACCTTCTCGATCTTTCCACCATTCGTTAATTTAAGCGCGAATGTCTGGGTCCGCGTCGCACGGAGCGCACGAGCCTGCGCTTTACCGCGTCCTTCTGCCATTGCTTCCGCAAAATTAGCGAAGAGAACGGTGAACCAGAGCCAAAGTGCGATCTGCAATTCGAAGCCAAGGTCTTTCCCTCCGTTGAAAAACAGGAAGAAAGTCGTAATCGCGGCGCCAACCTCAGTGACAAACATCACCGGATTTGCCGCCAATGTAATCGGGTTGAGCTTCCTAAAAGCGTCACCGAGAGCCGGAACAATGATCGCCGGATCAAAAATAGAATGTGATTTTGCAGCCATAAAAAAAAATTGGTAGGGACGAGCTCGCGCTCGTCCGCGTTATTGTTCGATCAGGAAAACAGTTTGCCGCCGTACATGAGGTAGTGTTCCAGGATCGGCCCCAGCGATAGTGCGGGGAAGAAAGTAAGAGCTCCAACCAGCAAAACAGTCCCAACGAGCAGAACCACAAACAAGGTTCCCGACACTGGGAACGTACCGGCACTGGTTGCCACCAGCTTCTTCCGCGCCAGCGAGCCGGCGAGGGCCATCACTGGAATCATCATCCCGAATCGGCCGATTAACGTGGCGAGTCCTAGGGTGATGTCGTAATGCGGATCGTTATTCGTAGGTGCCGCCGTGAGCCCGGCAAAAGCACTGCCGTTATTACCCGTGCACGACGTATAAGCGTAAAGGATTTCGCTGAGACCGTGCGGCCCCGTGTTGTTTAATCCGGCTTTACCCCAATCGGTTAGACAAGCCCAACCGCTGAATCCAAGGATCGAGAACGCCATCAGCAGGATACCGAACGAAGCCATCTTGACTTCGTAGGCCTCGATCTTCTTTCCGAGATATTCGGGTGTTCGGCCCACCATCAGCCCGGCAATGAAGACTGCTAAAACGACGAATAACAGCATCCCGTACAAGCCTGAGCCAACACCACCGAAAACGATTTCGCCTAATTGAATGTTGAGCATCGGCACCAATCCACCGATGGGCGTAAACGAATCATGCCCCGCGACCACTGCTCCGCAGGACGCATCCGTAGTAATAGTGGAAAAAAGAGCGGTGTTGAAAATGCCGAACCGGGTCTCTTTCCCTTCCATATTGCCTCCAGCCGGATCAACCCCGAGCGCGTTCACCATTGGGTTTCCATGTGCTTCGGCCGACCAGAGGATCAGCACGCCAGCGAGAAACATCACGGCCATCGCGGCCCAAACCGCCCAACCGTGTCCCTGGCGCTTCGTGATCCGCCCCAGGTAGTAGGTGAGAGCGCTGGGAATCGCGAAGATCGATAACATCTGGATAAAGTTCGAAAGCGGCGTCGGATTCTCGAATGGATGAGCAGCGTTGGCGTTCATGTAGCCGCCCCCGTTGGTACCCAACATCTTGATCGCCATCTGCGACGCGATCGGGCCCTGCGGAATCGTTTGAGTATCAACCGTTTGGTCGACCATGACCGGTTTTCCCTGCGCGTCATTCACCGGATTGCCGGCATTATCTTTCTTCGGAACCTGGACCGTCTGCGCCTCCACCACGTGCACGGTGTTGTTGTGCCGGAAGTTTTGCGGAACCCCTTGAGCTACCAGGAACAGCGAGTACACCACGCAAATCGGCAGCAGCAGATAATAGATGAGGCGAGTAACATCGACCCAGAAATTCCCCAGCGTTTTTGATGAATGCCGGGCGATCCCGCGTACAATCACCGCAGCCACGGCAATACCGGCGGCTGCTGATAGGAAATTGTGTAATGCCAAGGCGACCATTTGGGAGAACTGGCTCATGGTCGATTCCCCGGCGTAACTCTGCCAATTGGTATTAGTAGTAAAACTTGCAGCCGTGTTAAATGATAGGTGATCGGCGACCGCCGGAAACTTTTGCGGATTCAGCGGGAGATGATCCTGCAGTCGCAAAATTCCGTAAGTGAAAATCATCGAAACCACCGAGAAGATCAGCAGAGCTACGGCATACTGAATCCAGCTTTGCTCGCGATCCGATTTCACTCCCAAAATTCGGTAAGTGAGCCGCTCGATCGGTCGAACGACCGGGTCGAGAAAAGTCTTCCCGTTCGCGTCCAAAACCTGGACGAGATACAACCCAAGCGGCTTGGTAATAGCCAAAAGAACTAACACATAAAGTGCTAGTTGAATCCAACCCGATATATTCATAAATAGCCTAAAAGAGTTTCGTTAAGCACTAGAACTTCTCCGGTCTGATCATCGAGAAGATGAGATAAACAATGAGAAGCAGAGAGATGATACCGACAACGATGTTTTCCATGGTGTGTGTTTAGACTTTCTCGCAACCCTTAACGAAGAGCAGGAGGATCCCGAAGGAGACGATAGTAAGTAAGAGATAGATAACATCCGACATAGTAAACTGAGGTAGTTGAGTGATGTTTATGCATCGTGGACGATGCGTGTTTTCCTCATTGCGTTAGTCGTTTCCCATATTGATAGGTTCTTGGGTTGCACCAAAATGGTGCATTTCGAACAAGCGACGCATATTCTGCTGGGCCGGTTCGAAATTCTTATCGAGCTTGATGGCGCGCCCGTACATCTTGCGAGCTCGATCGTGGTCTTCCTTTAGCTCGGCCAAGACGCCGGCCAGATTGAAGGCCTCGGGAGAACTATCGTTTATTTCCAGTGCGCGGACCAGGTAAGGCCGAGCCGCGTCAAAATTGCCAATGTTAATTAGCCGTTTAGCGGTGGTTAGATGAGCATCAAAATCGGAGCGATAAGTTAGCTGGGTGGATTCGTCGTGTCGTCCAATGATTTCACTAACCACTGCCCGCAACTCGGCCGGTCGAAGCGGTTTTTGCAAGAAATCGATCGCACCCAGTTTCATTGCGCGGACCGCATTCGGAACGTCACTATAGGCTGTAATAATTACTGCCGGAGTCGGGACGCCTTCTTCCCTGATCAAACGCAAGAGTTCCAGGCCATCAGTACCCGGCATCCGCAGGTCAAGAATGGCCAGGTCAAAGAGTTGATTATGCAGCAATTGAATTGCTTCTTTGGCATCGCTGGCCTCTTTCACGTCGTATCCCTCGACATCCAACGTGATGCGATAGTTCAGACGAACATTCGGTTCGTCATCGACAACTAATATCCTCTTCATTGGGCGGAGCCGGGCATAACCGGTAAATCAAAATAAAACTCACTGCCTTGCCCGGGAGAACTATTGAGACCAACGCTGCCGCCGTGAGCAGTCACGATTTCACGAGTAATCGCAAGCCCCAAGCCGACACCTTCGCGGTCGCTTCCCGGCAGACGAAAGAAACGCTCGAATAATTTGCTCTGGTATTCTTTGGGAATACCCGGACCGTTATCCGCCACTGAGAAACGGACGAAGCCTTTCCTTGGTTTCGCCGCCACGACGATAGTATCTCCAAATTTCGAGTGCTTGGCCGCGTTGGAGATCAGGTTCGAAAAAACGTGATGAATCTGGCGCGGATCGACATTGACGAGCGGAAGTCCCGATTCTGCTTGGGTTTTGAGTTTAAAACCGCGCGATTCGGCTAACGGCTCACATCGATCGATTGCCGCTTTAATGAGTGACTCTGGTGAGACGGTCTCGAATACTTGTCGGGCTTCGTTCGATTCCAGTCGGGCAAGATCTAGTAGATCGTTAATGATCCGCAGCAGGCGCTCGGAATCGTCCCGAGCAGCTAGCAAAATCTCGGTCTGCTTGCGGGTCAGTGATCCGATTCGCTCCTCTAAGAGAAGATGCAGACCCATTCGCACACTGGTGAGAGGTGTCTTCAACTCATGGCTAACGGTGGAAACAAGATTGGTTTTGACCTCATCTAACAACCGGAAACGAGTAACATCTTGCAGTACGATGACCGCACCGAAGATCTGGCCGTTTTCATCTCGCATCCCCACCACTCGCGGTAAGAAGTATTTCTCTTGATCGTCCACTCGCATGGCGATCGCTTTGTCAAAGCTCGTGGGCAGGTAATCCGACTCCCCTTTCAACGCTCGCTCCATCAGCGGAATGACGGCCTCAGGCAGTCGTCCTCGCGTTTCCGTGCTGGCCAACAGTTTTACTGCGCTCGGATTAAGAAAATTAATTTTCCCATCGGCGGAGCACGCAAAAACGGCGTCGGGAAATGCAGAGAAGGCGATCTCGGTAAGCTGGCGAGCTTGCAGGATCTGATCGGTAGTAACCTGCCGGTAGCTGCGCAGTTTGCTTGCCAGTTTATTAAACGCTACAGCTAACTGGCCTAATTCGTCTCGAGATGAAGCTGGAACCAGCTGGTCGAGCTTGCCGTCCCCCAACTCTTTCGCGACACCGGTCAATCTTTGGAGCGGACGGACGAGTGATCGTTGCAGCCAGAAGGCGAACAAAATGCTAGTGCCAATCCCAACTATCCCAACAATGACCATTAACCGGATCGATTTGCTACTGAGAGTGCGAGCCTCCTGGTTCTGAGCCAACATGTTTTCCTCGTTGATGCGAATCACATCCTGCGCGCTGTCTTTGATTCGCGTGGCAACGGGTAGAAGCGTCTCGAAATACACCTGCCGCTTCTGCTGAAGATCTGTCAGATTCCAGAACTTGGCGATTTCCGAGCTGTAACTGGCGAATAGCGAATGCAAAGAATCGGCGAGTGCCTGCTCGCCCGGAAGCGTGACATTGTGTTCTTCGATCCGAAGGTTCTGGGCGAAAATCGGCTCGTTCTGCTGATAGAGCTGCCGTCCGCGCGCATCTTCGCCCACCAACGTGAAGAAAGCAGCAGAGTCCATTCGTTCGAGACTCTCTTTCATCTGCTGGCCAGCCACGACGCTGCGGTAGTTTTCCTTGAGGAGGAGATCGATTTTGCTGCCAAGCGATCGAAACAGAACGATGGCGTAGATACCGATCGCAGCCACCAGGAGCAGGATCGGTGCAATTCCGAAAAAGATTCGCCGCTTCATTCTTAATTCCTAGCCGCCAATACAAAAAGGAAGTTTCATTAAGCGAGCCGCATGCCAAGTTGGTCCACCAAAAGTTAACATGCTTGATATCAATCGGTTACACATCGGATGGCCCGTTGCCGAGGAGCACCAGTCTCGCAAGATGCGAGTCTCAACTCGATTTGAGATCGCATGATACGAGAACCATTCGGCGATAGCCGAATGGTGATGACAAATGAGAAAAAGGCGACCGGCCAGCTCCGATGTGCCACGCAGGTGTCGTTCTGGATCTGGCATTGTCATTTCCTCCAGTTGGCACATCTTCACTCTTATGTCGCTTACCCCTTCCAAAATGGTGGAACTGGGAATGGTGGCTGCGCACTTCGCGCTCCCGAATCCGCTCACCGGAAAGATCCTTCACCGCGACGATTTTTCAGAGAAAGACGCGTTGCTCGTGATTTTTATGTGCGCGCATTGCCCGTATGTAGTCCACGTGAAACCGGAGTTGATTCGGCTGGGGAATGATTACCGCTCACGCGAAGTCGGCATTGTCGGAATTAGCGCGAACGACCCGGCAGCATACCCGGCAGACGCCCCGTCAAAGCTCGCGAAGTTCAGTCGCGAGCTCCCGTTCCCGCTCCTGTTTGATGAGACCCAGGAGATCGCCAAGGCGTATGACGCAGCCTGCACGCCCGACTTTTTCCTTTTCGACCAGGAGCGCAAATTGGTTTACCGCGGTCAACTTGATGACAGCCGGCCCGGAAATGGGAGGCCGCTGACTGGAAACGATCTCCGCACAGCTTTGGAGGCAGTGTTGGCCGGCAAACCGGTATCTCCCGATCAAAAAGCGAGCATCGGCTGCAATATTAAATGGAAGCCGGGTAACGAGCCGTGATCAGCGGCGACTGTCCCGTTATGCTCCTGGATCTGCCGGCCGCAAGACCTCGACCGAAGCGATTCGGCTCGGCCCAATCTCAACGCGCAGTCGCCACCGTTTTCGAGCGGACAACGATATGGCGACTCCGATTTTTGGCCATTTAACAGGAGCAGCTCCGCACGAGTTTTCAGGCTGGACAGAAGCTCGGGGCCCAATGGGACAGTCGCCGCTGATATCACTGCTTACCGCTTATCGTCCTCCGCCGATCTCCAAAATTGTTCCGGTGACATAGGAAGCCGCTGGAGACAATAACCAGATAACCCCTGCCGCGATCTCTTCCGGGAGCCCCGCTCGCTTCATTGGGATGCTCGGAGCCATCCGCTGCAGCCGGTCCGGCTCCCCCGCTGCGCCATGAATATCGGTTTCGATTAAGCCGGGCGAGACTGCATTGACACGGATATTCTCAGCAGCAACTTCTCGGGCCAGACCTATCGTAAAGCTACTTATCGCACCTTTAGTGGCCGCGTAATGCACCCATTCGCCGCCGGTATCACCGGGGGAATTGCTCGGGTTGATGAGATTAATGCAGGGAAGCTCGATCAGCTGATGGCGATCAACGTGATCGGTTCCATGCTTTGTGCTCGAGAAGCGGTTAAGCGGATGTCTACTCGATACGGAAAAAGCGGTGGCGCAATGGTGAACATAACTTCACCCGCCGCTCGGACCGGAGGCAGCGTTGTTCACTAGAGCCCGAATCGGCCCTAATTCCTCTTCGGCTCGTTGAAACAGATGAATGATATCGGACTCCCGGCCAATATTGGCACCGATCGCACGCGCTTCTCCGCCCCGCTGGTGAATTTGGTCAACTATCCGGTTTGCTGCCGCTTCATCGCGCACCTAATTCACGGCAACTGCGTACCCGACGTCGGCTGCCGCCAGGGCCACTGCTGCTCCGATGCCTCGGCTGGCCTCGGTAACAATCAACATTCCCGGTGTGTCGGCCATGCTGGAGGTTACGGGTTGCGAGTTGCGGGTTGCAAGTTACGAATTGGCGGCCGTAGCGCTCACCCCAACTCGCAACTCGTAGCTCCTAACCCGCAACCTCTAGAGCTTTTTCTTGCGCCGGTAGAGGGTAGCCGGATCAATTCCAAGGGTGTTGGCGGCTTCCTCGATCGTTCTCGAATTGGCTAACACCCGACGGATATGCTCGTTCTCCAGTTCTGTGAGGGTGGCGGGTCCGCCGATGCGAGGTTCCTGACGCGCGCCAGCAAGATCCGCCAGATCATCAGGTTGGATCCAATCACCCTCGGCGAGGATGGCCGCGCGTTCGATAACGTTACGCAGTTCGCGAAGATTTCCCGGCCAAGAATATTGTTGCAGAGCAGACAATGCCTCGGGCGAGAATTGCAGCGAATTTCTCCCGGACCGCGCGCCGAAAAAGCGGAGTTGTTTGTCGGCGATGCGAGCCAAATCAACAAGTCGGTCGCGTAGAGGCGGCAGCGTAATCGTGATTACGTTAAGGCGGTAGAACAGATCTTCGCGAAAATCACCCTTAGCCACCGCTTCCGACAGTGTGCGATTGGTTGCAGCAATGACTCTTACATCGGCTTTCCGTGGACGGGTATCTCCGACCCGCTCGTACTCCCGCTCCTGCAGCAGGCGTAGTAACTTGGCTTGCACCTCCGGAGGTAGGTCGCCGATTTCATCCAAGAAAAGGGTCCCACCTTCTGCTGCCGCTATTTTCCCGATCGTATCGGCGTGAGCGCCGGTAAACGCGCCCTTTACATGTCCAAATAGTTCGCTTTCGAGCAGGTCACGGGAAAGGCTCGGGCAACTTACGGTAATAAATGCCGCTCTCGCTCGCCGGCTGTGTTCGTGCATGGCCCGAGCTAACACGCTCTTACCCGTTCCACTTTCTCCGAGGAGCAAGACTGTCGCTTCGCTAACCGCGGCTTTATTCGCGACCGATAACGCTTTCTGCACGAGCGGAGCCTCTGACTCTAGGTCAAATTCAGCCGATTCAGCCTGTAACCGGCTCTCCAGTTCAACTACCCGATTTTCCAATTGCCGAGTCCGTGCAATTCGGTTCAGGACCTGACGCACTTGATCGGGAGTACACGGTTTCGCCAAGAAGTCGTAGGCGCCGCGACGCATTGCCTCGACCGCGGTCTCGATGGAAGCGTAGGCTGTCACCATCACCACTGCGACATTAGGATCGCGACGAAGTATCTCCCCGAGTAAATCCAGGCCGCTTTCCTGTTGTAGTTTCAGGTCGAGCAAAATCACCTGGAAACCGTCCGCCTCGACCCGCTGCAGCGCCTCCTCACCGGTCGAAGCCGTCACTACCTCATGATTCATCGACTCCAGGGCAGTCGCCAAGGTTTGGCGAATATTCCTTTCATCGTCGACAACCAGTACGCGCATAGCACACACGAAAAACTTACCTTAATAAACGGAGCGTTTTGGGTTGTGAAGGGCACTCAATCCAAAAGCCGCTTAGTCGTTCCTAAGGCCGACAGATTAGCATAACCCGTTCAGAGGGGCGAGCCTCGTTCGATCGCGCGAAAAATCTGGACAGAAACTGCTGCCGAATATCAATTTTGATGGCGCAGCAAAGCTGCGCCCGATACCTAGCCAATTGAGAATGGACCAAACGGCCTTCAACGAAAATGGAGCGACCAAAGGTCAACCTCGATAGGTAGCAGAAAAAAAGATATGAGCACCCCCCGAACCGTTTCTTCCGGTATTCAAGGCAAGTTGTTGTGGGCTGGCGTCGTCCTTCTCGGCACGATTGCGCTCGGTGTTATTGCGTTGAGTCGCGGCGAATCGATCAATGCGGCTTGGCTAGTGATTGCGGCGATCTGCGTCTACTTCGTCGCGTATCGTTTCTACGCTCTCTACATAACCAGCAAAGTCTTGCGCGTCGATCCAACCCGGCAAACGCCTGCCTACCGCCACAATGATGGGCTGGATTACGTGCCGACCAACCAATACGTACTCTTTGGTCACCATTTCGCCGCGATTGCAGGTGCAGGTCCTTTGGTTGGTCCAGTACTGGCCGCGCAGATGGGATATTTGCCCGGTACTCTTTGGATTCTAGGCGGCGTTGTCTTCGCCGGAGCGGTGCAGGACCTCACGGTGCTATTCCTTTCCAGCCGTCGTGACGGTAAGACGTTGGGCGACATGGTCCGATCGGAGATGGGACCAGTGGCAGGTGCGATCGCATTGATCGGAGTGATGCTGATCATGGTAATTCTGCTCGCTGTGCTGGCGCTAGTCGTGGTCAAGGCTTTGGCGGCCAGCCCCTGGGGAACTTTCACCGTATTTTGTACAATCCCAATCGCGTTACTGATGGGCGTCTACAGCCGCTTTATTCGGCCAGGCCGAATAGCCGAAATGTCGCTCATCGGATTCGTCCTCCTCCTGGCAGCGCTCTTCTTCGGCCGGACAGTATCGGAGAATCCAGCCCTCGCCCCGTTCTTTAACTTCCACGGCGATAGCTTGGCATTGATGATCATTGGTTACGGATTTTGTGCTTCGGTGCTACCGATCTGGCTGCTCCTCGCTCCGAGAGATTATCTTTCGACCTTCCTTAAAGTCGGAACGATTGTTCTGCTCGCTGTCAGCATCGTTTTGGTGCGGCCGGACCTAAAGATGCCGGCGATCACTCGTTTCATTGACGGCACCGGCCCCGTGTTCTCGGGTACGTTGTTCCCTTTCTTATTCATAACCATTGCTTGTGGCGCCGTATCGGGCTTTCATTCGCTCATTTCTTCCGGGACGACCCCGAAGATGATCGAAAACGAGAACCAAGTCCGCTTTATCGGATACGGTGCAATGCTGATGGAATCTTTCGTCGCCATCATGGCGATGATCGGCGCCACGGTGATTGAGCCTGGGGTCTACTTCGCGATGAATAGCCCGGCTGCCGTAATTGGCACCACGACCGCGCAAGCCGCCCAGGTTATTTCGGGCTGGGGGTTCACCATCACGCCGGACGCGATCAACCAGATCGCTCGTGACGTCGGCGAAAACAGCATACTTTCCCGGACGGGCGGCGCGCCAACTCTGGCAGTCGGTATGGCCACGATTTTATCGAACCTTTTCGGCGGCCGAGCACTGATCGGAATATGGTATCACTTCGCGATCCTATTTGAGGCTCTCTTCATCTTGACCACCGTGGACGCCGGTACGCGCGTGCTCCGGTTCATGCTCCAAGACCTGATCGGTAGCGTTGTCCCTGCCTTCAAAGAAACTAAATCATGGGCCAACAACTTAGTCGGCTCGGCGGTAGCGGTAGCAGCCTGGGGTTATTTTCTGTATCAGGGAGTGATCGACCCGCTTGGAGGCATCAATACATTGTGGCCGCTGTTTGGCATCTCAAACCAAATGCTAGCTGGGATCGCGCTTACTCTGTGCACAGTCATCCTGTTCAAGATGAAACGGCAATACTACGCCTGGGTAACTGTTCTGCCGACCGTTTGGCTACTGGTATGCACGCTCACCGCCGGTCTGCAGAAAGTAATCAGCGGAAATCCGGCAATCGGGTTTATCTCACACGCATGGAAGTTCAATGATTCGGTGTCGGGCGGGAAAGTACTGGCGCCGGCCAAGAGCATCACCGAAATGCAGAGAATCATCTTCAACGACTATCTGGATGCCACCTTGGCGATTCTGTTCGTCGCGGTCGTGGTAGCGGTCGTTTTTTACGGCCTAATCAGCGTTCGCAAGGCATTTACTAATCCCAACGTGACTGCCGTTGAGATCGGAGCTGCAGCGCCTGCGGTAGAAGGTATCCATGTCTAACGTTCGATCTATTTTCAGTGTGGCAGCACAGACTGCTCGTCTCATGGTCGGAGTTCCCGACTATGATACCTATGTCGATCATCGGCGCACATACCATCCGGGAAAGCCGATTATGAGCTATGAAGAATTCTTCCGGGAACGCCAAAACGCCCGCTACACTGTGGGCAAAGGCAAATTTCGCGGATGCTGCTGAGGCCGGCCGTGAGCCGTAATCGGTCCGCGACAATCAGTAATCGGTTATTGCCTCTAAAGTACCTGGTCATTAGCTTGACACGTTAGTTTGATGACTGTTAACTCAATTACATCCCCCTCAAGTGTTCACCCCCCCAAATGAACTATCCACATCCCCCTAACAGGTGCGTTCTGCCCAAATCTTTCCTGGCAGCGGCTGCTGCATTTTTGTTGCCTGCCACGCTGCAGGCCGCTGGTGTCACGATCCATTTTGCCGGCGACTCTGACGTCGGGGAGGGCGGACGGTGGACGAAAGCGCTCTCGGAAGAATGGGCGAAAAAGACCGGAAACACGCTCGAATACATTAGCCGCCCTAACGACGCTTCTGCCACCCTGCAGCAGTACCAGCAATATTGGGCCGCTAAAAGTGCTGATGTCGACGTATATATGATTGACGTCATTTGGCCCGGGATTGCTGCTCCCCACGCCGCCGACTTAAAAAAATACTTCAAAGAGGACGAAATCAAAGGGCATTTCCCCCGAATCATCGAGAACAACACGGTGGGCGGCAAGCTGGTCGGATGGCCATTTTTTACCGATGCCGGCGTCCTTTATTATCGCACCGATCTTTTAGAGAAATACGGCTATAAGGAGCCGCCGAAAACCTGGGAAGAACTAGCCGAGATGGCGAAAAAGATTCAGGACGGCGAAAGAAAAGATGGCAAAGCTGACTTTCAAGGGTTCGTTTTCGAGGGAAAGGCCAGCGAAAGCGTGACCTGTAACGCGATCGAATGGGTGTACAGTTACGGTGGCGGCACGATCATCGATCCGGACAAGAAGGTCACTATTAACAATCCAAACGCAATCAAGGCGCTTGAGACCGCGAAAAGCTGGGTAGGAACGATCTCTCCGCAGGGTGTCGTGAGCTACGGCGAAGAAGAGGCTCGAAACATCTGGCAGAACGGCGGCGCAGCCTTCATGCGGAACTGGCCGTATGCCTACGCATTAAGTGCCGATCCGAAGAGCCCAATATCCGGGAAATTCGATGCGACAGGTCTGCCGAAAGGCGGAGCGAATGGGAAAAATGCGGCGTGCCTGGGTGGCTGGCAATTGATGGTCTCGGCGTACTCCAAGAATCCCGAGGTGGCTGCCGACCTGGTGCGGTATCTTTGCTCGCCGGAGGCCCAGAAGAAACGCGCGATCGACTTGAGTCAGCTTCCAACGCGCCCGGAGGTTTACAAAGATCCGGATGTGTTGGCAAAAAACAAGTGGTTTGAGAATGCACTGGCGATCTTGAATAACGCGATAGCCCGCCCCTCAACGGTCACCAAGGCAGATTATAATCAAGTCTCGACCTCCTTTTTCCAAAGCGTGAATAAGGTTCTCAGTGGAGGCGAATCGGCCCAACAAGCGGTCGCTGATGTTGAACGGGTAGCGAAGCGGATTGTAAGATAACGCAGTCAACCGGACACTCGAGCAGTGGCCAAAGAAATCGATCTCTACGCACGCCAAAAGCGCTTAGCGTGGTTTTTGATCACGCCGTCGGTCCTGGTCGTGCTGTTGATAATCGCGTATCCCACGGTCCAGGTCATTGTTTATTCGTTTATGAAATATAAGCTTGACGGGGTAACCCCGCCAAGCTTCGCCGGGATTGATAATTATGCGTTTGTCTTTTCCGACCCCGACTGGTGGCACGCGGTCTGGATCACGGTAATTTTCACTATCGTTTCCGTGATCCTGGAGAGCGTCTTAGGACTGACCGTCGCGATGGTCGCGAACTCGAAGTTTAAAGGCCGTACCTTCCTGCGCGTCGCCATCCTGGTTCCATGGGCCATTCCGACGGTTGTTTCCTCACAGATTTGGAAATGGATGGTCAACGATATCTACGGAGTCGTAAACATCATCTTAACTAACCTGCACCTTATCCCGCAAAAAATAGCCTGGCTGGCAACACCCGCGACCGCGTTGCCGGTTATTATTGCGGTCGATGTCTGGAAAGCGACGCCGTTTATGGCGCTGCTGTTGCTGGCAGGCTTACAGTTGATTCCCAAAGACCTCTACGAGGCCGGATCGATCGATGGCGCCACCAAGATTAAGCAATTCTGGGCAATCACACTTCCACTGGTAACACCTACTCTGCTCGTCGCCCTGATCTTCCGGACACTCGATGCCTTGCGAGTGTTCGATATTTTTTATGTGATGGTTGGGGGTCAAGGCAATATGGCGACGATGGCCGTCTACAATCAGCAACAGCTGATTTCCTTCCTGGACGCCGGAGTCGGTTCAGCGACGTCGGTCGTCATCCTGATTATCATTATGTTGTTTGTTGTGCTTTACACTCGCTTTAGCCGGACTAGCTTCGAATGAGTAACGCTATCAAAGAGGCCGATACCAAAGCTGTGCCTGTTCGGGTCAACAGCGCCACCAAAGAGACCGATACCAAAACTGTCGTCCTTCGGATCCTTTTCTATCTGTTGGTCGCCGTCATCATCGTTTTCAATCTGTTCCCGTTTGTCTGGGCGCTTCTTTCCTCGTTCAGACCAAGCAGTGAACTGTTCTCAACGAAACTTTTGCCAACCCAATTGACGTTGGCCCACTACCAAGCGGTATTTAAGGACGCCCGTTTTGTCGCAGGTCTGATTAACTCAATCATCGTAGCAGGTTGTACGGTTCTGATCGCTCTGGGACTTGGAAGCTTGTGCGCTTACGCTCTTGGACGCCTCCCTTTTCGTTTTAAGGGGCCGGTGCTTTATCTCATCCTGACGATGACCATGTTTCCAACGATCGCAGTGCTCTCGGGTCTGTTCGTCATGCTCAAGACTTTGAGCCTGTTCAACACGCGGCAAGGCCTTATCGTCACCTATCTGATCTTCACGATGCCGTTCACCATCTGGGTCATGACGCAGTATTTCCGTAGCTTGCCGAGAGAATTGGAGGAGGCTGCATACGTTGACGGGGCCTCCCCGTTGAAGGTGTTTTGGGACATTTTACTGCCGTTAACCGTGCCGGGCTTGGTCTCGACCGGTCTCCTCGCCTTCATTGCTGCCTGGAACGAATTCTTGTTCGCCCTCACCTTCACCGTAACCGACACAATGAAAACGGTCCCGGTCGTCATTTCGCAATTCAGCGGGAGCAGTTCTTTTGAGCAGCCTTGGGGATCGATTATGGCGGGCTCAATGGTTGTCACCATACCGCTCGTGATCCTTGTCATGATTTTCCAGTACCGTATCGTCGAAGGCCTCACGTCCGGCGCGGTCAAAGGTTAAACTCTTGTTGGAAGGTAAGGCGGGTAGAAGCGATAATGGCGGTTCCTACCTTTCAGCGAATGATTCGGTAATTTTCATTGACGGTTCGGCAGTCAGTTCGGCACGATCCCGCTTCGCTCGAACGTATCCGCATTTGGCGCGACAAATTGAACCTAGCAATATTCAATAAATATGATGAAGACTTGTCCTCTTATTCGTTCCCTTCGGATGGCTGCTCTCACTCTGGCAACCGCGTTTTCGATTTTTGCATTTAGCGCTCGCGCGCTGGCCGACGATTTGCCCACTTTCAGTGATCCGGACGTTAACACCTTCGTTAAGACCTACGCCCAGTTCGTGGACGACTACATTACTGCGCTGAAAGCGGCCAAGACCGGGGACAATTCGAAGCTGGCTGGTGTCCAGACAAAGGCGGGAGAACTTCAGGGCCAAGCAACTCAGGCAGCCGGAAAACTCAAACCAGACGAGTCTGAGAAGTTTCAGAAATTTGTCGCCACTTGTTCCCAAAAGATCGTCGACGCCGCGAAGTAGACTGATCACTTCGGAATGGGGCTATTAGGGTCCCGATCGATGCCGGTGCTGCAGCGGCCCACTGAGACGGGTGCCCGATCATGAAAACTTCAGGCGATATGCGCTCAATCCAGGTGGCCAGCTTGGTGTTGGCTGTTGCCTTTTCTGTTTCCGAGTTTACCGGTCGCGCGTTCGCCGATTCGCTGCCCACCTTCAGCGATCCAGTAGTGAACACGTTCGTAAAGACCTACTCCCAATTTGTCGACAGCTATGTTGATGCGGCAAAGACTGGCGACACTGCCAGACTGGCTGGCATTCAAGCAAAAGAGTCGGAACTCCAGCAGCAACTCGCTCAGCTCACTCAGCCAAATGGAAAAGTGAAACAAGACGAGGCCGAGAAATTTCAGAATTTTCTCGCCACTTACAAAGACAAGATACTGCCGTACTACAAATATAGTGTCGCGGATGTTAATACCTTCGTTGCGAAATATGCTCAATTTGTCGATAGCTATGTCACGGCGGCAAAAACCGGTGACGCCTCGAAACTGGCGGCCGCCAAGGCCAAAGAGGAGAAGGACTTCCAGCAGCAAGCAATTCAAGCGGCCGGCAAATTGAAAAAGGTCGAGGGCAAGTTGTTTCAGGAGGATTCCCTATTTCCGGAATTTCTCACGACCTACACACAGAAGATCGCATCTTATATCGCCTTATCTTACAAATACGTCGACGAAAGCATTAACACGTTTGTCGAAAAGTACTCGAAGTTTGCCGATGAGTACGTTGCTGCCTTGCAGGCAGCGAAGACCGGCGACACTTCTAAGCTGATCAGTATTCAAAATGAGGCGACGGACCTTCACGCTCAAGCCGCGTCGATAGCCAAGAAGGTAAAGGATGGCGAGACAGCAATTTTTCAGAGCTTCATCACCCAGGAAATTGCGAAGATCACCGACGCCTCTAAGTAAGTCGATCAAATCACAAGAGAACGATCAGGAGCTCTCCTTCAATCGCCGATCCGTAGCATATTTCTACGATAGCGGGTATTGATATGCCATTCCAGATCGAACCAGGAGAAACTGTGTGCGAAGCGATTCTTCGAACACGCAATGAACGTCTGGACAAGGCTATCGCCGCATTGCAGCAAAAACCCGGGCCTTCAGTCGAAGCCATTCACGACGCGCGCAGGGAGTTCAAACGATTGCGCTCTCTGGTGCGGCTTGCTCGCGGATCGATGGATAGATTGGTTAGAGTTCGGGAAGACCAAGCATTGTGCAACGCCGGACGCGCCCTGGCCCCGAGTCGTGATGCGGCGGCCTTGTTGGAAACAGTAGAAAAAATGTTCGGAACGCTGATGCCGGAGGATCGGAAAAGCCGTCGTATTTCGGCTGAGGGCCAGAAGCTGCTTCAACAGATTTGTGAAGAGATACGAGATCATGCCAGACATGGACTGGACCCAACGGAAATAAAAGCGACCGTAAAACTGCTCCGCGATATGAAACGGCGGGCTTGGTTGCCGAGTTCACCTGCACCCGAAGATTGGGATGCGATCGTCGGAAAGGGTCTTCGGCGCACATATCGACAAGGAAGAGCGTTGTTTGCCGTGTCCAATTCAGTGGGACTTCTCAACGCAAGTGACGAGCTTTGGCACGAAACTCGTAAAAGAGCGAAAACACTTGGGTATCAACTGCGCTTCCTGCGGAAAATCTGGCCCGGAACATTAAACGCGATTGCGGAACAACTCGAAGAGCTCTCGGAGCGGTTGGGGGAAGATCACGATCTCGCTCTGGTTCGGCTTCGACTAACTCGCATTGCGCTACCGGAGACAAACTTCGAGCCGTTTTCTGCCGCTCGGCTCAATCTGATTCGAACAATCGATCGACGTAGACGCAGGTTACAGAACGAAGCGCTGCGAAGAAGCCGTCTGATTTATTTGGAACAACCGCGCCGATTTCTTAAACGTATACATTGCTACTGGGAGTGTTGGCATGGCCAACAGCGCCAGCCTTCTACTCCGTCGCCGGGTCAACCAGCCAGTTCAGCATTAGTATAACGGGTGTCGTGGGTGACTTCCTGGCCAAACCAGAGAGGCGGCGTAAACAAGCGGGCTTGAGATTCGGAGGAAAACTCAACTTCGACGACTTGGAGTCCCGCCCGCACGCCTTCGTAGACGTCCAGTTCCGCGGTAAGCCCACCGGCGATCGGGATCCGGCAACGGCGCTTGAACACGCGGCGGCCCTCAGTTAGAGGCCACAATTCCGAGAACTGGTCGGGCGCGATAGAAAGCTCGACTTCGACGCGGGTCGGTGCATTTCCACTTTTCACAGTTAAAAACCAATCCGCTCTATTAACGCGACGCAGGCGGAGTTCCACCGGTACCTCCGGAGGATTCTGAAAGACCAGGTATCCTTGTTCAATGAGAGCACCCTTCTGGAGCGATGGCGTCTTGTCCGCCATAACCAGGAATTTTCGTTCAGTCTCCATCGCCTCACGGCTGGGATGGCGGGGTCGGACTTGGCGGAGGAGTTGGACTGGCCGGCTGGTTAAGCTCCGCCTTTGGCGAATTCAAGTTTTTCAGCTGATCACCGAGGGACTTTATCTCCGCCTCGAGCGCTGCGGTTTGCTGCTTAAGCTGCGCGCCCAAATCATCCCGACTGGGCTTCGGCAGATACAACATTGCCACGCCACCAATAATCAAACCTAAGAGAAAAGCGATTAGTAGTCTCATGCGACGGCTACTCTAGACAACCTGTTGCGAAACGACAGCAAATCCTGTCTGGGTACGCCAAGAACAGATCGCGGGATCCACCTTTACTGCCTGTCTGGAGATTGAGAGCGACGGAGAGAAGACTATGTCGGACAGACTGCCTTCGTAAACTACGACGCGCCTTAGCGGTGAGCTTGAGTAAGTCGGGTCCCGACCGGTGCAGAATCGTCTGCGATCTTTCCCGAGCCAGGGCGTCGAACCTCCGCCTCGGTAATAGGTCGCAGCAGCAATTCTCCAGGAACCGCATTTGCGTTTAGGTCAAAGCTTGGCCATCGTGCTATGTGAGTCGCAAGATCCAAGCAATTCGGCTGCGCCGGCTACAAGGCAAAGTTGGTGAGCTCGCGTACGAATTGACGAAAGTCCATTTCGCACGACTTCGTCATCCTGACCCGACGTGGAGACCAGCCATCAATCTTTTTGAGTGTTACCACTGCTTCCGGATTTGTGTGGATTTAGCCGGGGTAGAACCACAAGACATCGAACTTACCGTTGAACCAGAACGCCTGTGGATTAGGGGCCACCGCTCTCCGCCGGAACCCCAGTCGGGCGAGCCGGAGCTGGCATTTCCGATCAAGAGCGTGCGACTCCTTGCGATGGAAATTGGCTATGGCCTTTTCGAACGAGCGATTACCCTTCCCAAAGATGCTGACCTCGGTCGAATCGCCACGGCTTGGGACAACGGGATTCTCTGGGTTGAGATTCAACGGCTGAACCAGGCTTAGTCGGCCGGGCCACATTCGTCCGCCGAAACGATTCTAGTCTGGCTCCGCACTACTTATCATGAACCAATCGGAAACTAATAAGAATTCAATGTTATCGACCGGTAGCGGTTCCCCCGATGGGCCTGCCGCGTTGACCACTCGCGGGGGCCAGGACGACCCGGCACATTCAGAGCAGGTCGAAACGGACGATCAGCAAACCGTTTCCGGCAGCGGCAACGAAAATGAGCTTCGCGATGTGGCTATCTTGCCCGTCCGCGGGATCGTCATTTTGCCTGGAATGGTCGTGCCGCTCACAATCGGCCGAGCTTCCGCGCTGAAATTGATCGACAGCGAATTGCCGGAAAACAAACACATCGGACTGTTCACCCAAAAAGATGAAGCGAACGAGCGACCGGGACCAGCCGATCTTTATTCCGTTGGGGTCATGGCCCAGGTCTTGAAACTTATTCGACAGCCAGACGCTTCGGTAGTGTTGATCGTCCAGGCGCAACACCGAATTCGTACGGAAACGTTCCTGCAGGTCGAGCCCTATTTGCGCGCAACGGTTAGCACCGTCCAGACGATCCGTACCCCGGACGATAAAGCTCTAGCCGCGGCGTTCAATAACCTAAAGGAAGCGGCCGCCAGGCTGTTGGAACTCTCACCAGAAATTCCGGATCAAGCCCGAGTGGTTCTGGCCAACGTGGAGCAACCGGAAGCTTTAGCCGATCTGCTCGCCGGGAACCTAGGAATTGAGATTACTCGAAAACAAGCCATTTTGGAGGAAGCCGATCTCATGCACCGTATTCGATTGGTGCAGGAGTCATTGCAAAGGCAACTGGAGATTGCTGAACTGCAGCAAAAGCTTCGACAAGATGTCGAAGGACAGTTCTCCGACTCGCAACGGCGCGCTTATCTCCGCGAACAACTCCGTGCAATCCAACGCGAGTTGGGTGAGGAAGAACCTGGTGACGAAGAACAAGTCGAGCAACTGCGCACCAAGCTGAAAGAATCAGGAGCGCCTCCAGCAGTTATGGAAGTCGCCGAAAAGGAATTGAGGCGATTGGCTCACGTGCCGAGCGCCAGTCCGGAAACTTCCGTCATCATTTCCTATGTGGAGATGCTGACTGATCTTCCCTGGCAGAAACAGACCGAAGATCACACCGATCTCAACCGCGCTCAAGAGATCCTCGATCGAGATCATTTCGGATTGGAACGCGTAAAACGGCGGATTGTCGAGTTTCTCGCCGTGCGCAAGCTCAATCCCAATGGAAAGAGTCCGATCCTTTGTTTTCTAGGTCCGCCCGGCGTCGGTAAGACAAGCCTGGGACAATCCATTGCGGATGCGCTAGGACGAAAATTCTCCCGCGTCTCGCTGGGTGGAATCCGGGATGAAGCAGAAATTCGCGGTCACCGACGCACCTATATTGGATCGATGCCGGGGCGTATCATTCAAGAGATTCGGCGACTCGGCGTCCGCAATCCGGTACTGCTCTTGGACGAACTGGACAAGATCGGAGCGGACTTCCGGGGAGACCCGGCAAGTGCTCTCCTTGAGGTGCTCGATCCGCGACAGAACCACACGTTCGTCGATCGATACCTGGACGTGCCATTCGATCTCAGTCACGTGATTTTCATCGGGACCGCCAATTACGTGGAAGGTATTCCCGCCCCGCTCCGGGACCGAATGGAAATGATCGCCATCCCGGGCTACACCGAGACGGAGAAACTCCACATTGCTCAGAACTACCTGGTTCCACGGCAACTGTCGGAACACGGATTGAAACCCGAACAGTGTCAGTTCTCCGACGAAGCGATCCTGACGATCATCCAGGAATATACTTACGAAGCCGGAGTTCGAGATTTGGAACGTCGTATCGCCGCGGTCTGCCGAAGTGTTGCGGCTGAGATTGCTAAAGGCTTTCAGGCCGAAGTCGTCGCTACGCCTTCCTTTGTTCGGGGTGTGCTCGGAAATGCTGCTCGGAGCATTCGTGAACAACGTCTGACGGAAGATTTGATTGGAGTAGTGACCGGTTTGGCGTACACCCCAACCGGAGGCGACGTATTGTTCGTTGAAGCAACTCGCTATCCGGGTAAAGGCGAATTGCTGCTTACTGGACAAGTGGGTGATGTCATGCGCGAATCGATGCAAGCCGCTTACAGCCTGGTAAAAAGCCGGGCGAAGGAATTAGGAATCGATCCTCAGATCTTCGCCCAGAGCGATGTGCACATTCATGTCCCCAGCGGCGGGATTCCAAAGGATGGACCGAGCGCAGGGGTTGCAATTACAACGGCCCTGGCCAGTTTGTTCAGTGGACGACCGACTCGCAGCGACGTGGCAATGACCGGCGAGATAACCCTCCGCGGATCGGTCTTGCCGATCGGTGGGCTTAAGGAAAAGAGCTTGGCCGCTCTCCGTGCCGGAATCCGGCAGGTGATTCTTCCCAAAGCCAACGAAAAGGATCTCGAAGAGGTCCCTCAGGAGGCCAAGCAACGGCTCGAGTTCATCCCGGTGTCAGAGATTGATGAGGTATTGGAGATCGCGTTGCTACCGAAAGTAGCAGATGACCAATGATCGGTAGGGGTGGGGAATACATCATAGCCGACATATCCCTCTGGCGGGAGCTACACCTACCGCTATCATCGAAATAATTGATGCGCATCGGCATTTGCTTGCCTGTGTGGCTGCGGTTAATTGCGGCCTGCTTTTCCAATGGCCCGTCTCTTCGATCTCAACCCGCAGCAGCTTGAAGCGGTAACCACCACCCAAGGACCGGTTCTTATTCTCGCCGGCGCCGGCACCGGCAAGACTCGGGTGATCACGATGCGGATCACGTATCTGCTTCATGAGGGAGTTAGTCCGGATGCCATCCTCGCAGTGACCTTCACCAATAAAGCAGCTAACGAAATGCGAGAACGGGTCGCAACGATGGTGGAACGACCCAAGGCGAAGCGGCTCACCATTTGCACCTTTCATGCGCTCTGTGTTCGCATTCTCCGTCAAGATATTGAACGGCTCGGATACAAGACGAACTTCGCGATCTATGACGAGGGCGATCAGCTCGGACTTATCCGGAAAATTATTTCCCGAATTTCGGCCAAAAACGAAAAGCTCGATCCGCAATTGGCCAGGAACTTGATCAGTCGCGCCAAGAATCAACATTGGAAACTGGCTGAATCCGCCACCAACAACAGCCTATTAGCTGCTGTCTTTGAGCGTTATCAGGAAGAGTTGAAAGCGGCGAATGCGGTAGATTTCGATGATCTCTTAATCCTGACGGTGCGCCTGCTCGAAACGAATCCAGCTGTCACAAACAAATGGCAAGAGCGATTCCAGTACCTGATGATTGACGAGTTTCAGGATACAAATCGCCTGCAATTGGAACTCGTGCGTTACCTTGGTCGCCAGCATCGGAACGTTTGTGTGGTGGGAGATGACGATCAAAGTATCTACGGATGGCGCGGAGCGGAGATCGCCAACATCCTTGAATTTGAAGCTCATTTTGCTGATCCGAAAATTATCAAATTAGAGCAGAACTATCGCAGCTCTAACGCGATCCTCGGATTAGCCAACAGCATTATTCGGCACAATCCGCGACGCCGGCCAAAAGCGCTTTGGAGCGAAAAGGGGGTGGGGCAAAATGTGAAGATTGTCGCAGTTCCGAACGATCGGGAAGAAGCGAATTATGTGGTTTCCGAGCTGCAAAAACAGCAACTCGAAGTAGCCGGATCTTGGAGACGCTTTGCCATTATCTTCCGAATGAATGCTCAATCTCGTCTGTTCGAAGAACAGTTACGACGGCTCCAAATTCCATATCGGATTATCGGCGAACGCAGTTTTTTCGAACGAAGAGAAGTGAAAGATCTGTTGGCTTATCTGGCCGGCCTGGCCAATCCCAACGACGATCTGAATTTGCTCCGGATCATCAATACGCCCGCGCGCGGGATTGGCGCCGCAACGATTGATCTTGCGGTGGCTGAAAGTAACCAGGCGAAAACCAGCATCTTCGCCACGCTACAATCGTCAGCGTTTCAAGAGCTGCTCTCGACAAAAACCAGAACGGCCGTGCATGCCTTTATCGAATTAATCGATCGCTACGAGACGCAGATTCATCAGCCTCTGGTCGAGCTAGCATCAATCGCAACGGCGCTCCTCGAAGAAATACGATATCCGGAAGAGTTACGACGAAGTTGTAAGACCCCGGAGGAGGCCTTGAATCGGGAGGAGAATGTTCGCGAACTGGTTCGCACACTGGCGGATTATCAGCGCCGATCGACCGAGGGTCTAAGCGGATTTCTGGCTGAAGTCGCCCTCGATCAGGGGCGCGAGGAAGAAACGGATAGCGACAAAGATGGTGTGACGCTGATCACCTTCCATGCCGCCAAAGGCCTGGAATTTCCACACGTCTTTCTGATCGGGATCGAAGAAGGGATCTTGCCGCATGATCGTTCGAAACTCGAAGGAAATCTCGATGAAGAACGCCGGCTATTTTACGTCGGCATCACGCGGGCGATGCACACGCTCACGATTACCCACTGCGCTAACCGAAACAAATATGGCGGGTCGATACCATGTCACCCAAGCTCTTTCCTGAAAGATCTCGATCCACAGTACGTAGAGATAGTGAACTATCACCAGCTCGCTAATCAACCGGCCAGCGAAGGTACCGCACGCAGTCATTTTGCGAAAATGCGGGAGTTGCTGGGATGAATGGTTGGAGGTTGGAAGCTTGGCGGGGCCTTGGACACAGCACAGGCTCTCCCCGACTTTGTCGGGAGCTTTCCGGTAGCGGCGACTGCGATTTTTGGTAGCATCAAGCGAGCAGCTCCGCGTCAATTTCGACGTCGCGCCAAACCAAAGGCGTATTGGGGACAGTCGCCGCTACCGAAGACAATGCCGCGAAACGCCAGAGGCGCAGGACCTGCAACCTTTAACCTTTCATCGCTCCAGCGTATCGTTCCGCGACATAATCCCAATTAATAGCGTTCCAAAACGCTGCGATATACTCTGGCCGGCGATTCTGGTGCTTCAGGTAGTAAGAGTGCTCCCAAACATCGATGCCAAGAATTGGCACTTCTTTTTCATCCTTCTTCGAGATTGGGTTATCTTGATTCGGTGTTGATGCGATCTCCAGATCCTTACCATCCACCACTAACCAAGCCCAGCCGCTGCCAAAGACCTTGGTCGCCGCTTCGCTAAACTTCGACTGAAAGTCGGGGAAGCTCTTAAAAGCGGTGTCAATTGCCTTGGCCAGATCGCCAGTTGGCATACCGCCTTCGTTCTTTTTCAGAAATTTCCAAAACAGCGAGTGATTGAAATGGCCTCCGGCATTGTTGCGAACCGTGGTCCGAATGTTTTCGGGAAGTGTGTCCAAGCTGGTCAACAACTCTTCCAAAGACAGCTTTTGAAATTTCGGGTCCGCACCGGCCAAAGCCTTATTCAGATTTTCTACATAAGCCGCATGATGCTTATCATGATGAATCTGCATGGTCGTCGTGTCGATGTAGGGCTCGAGCGCATCATAAGGGTAGCCAAGATCAGGTAGCTTGAACGGATAAGTAAGTTTGGCGATAGCGGTATCAGTTTCAGCCCAGGAAAACTTGGGGGCGATGGAGATAGCGCCCGCAGTGAGCGCGACAGTTTTAATTGCAGAACGTCGAGTCATCATAAGTTTAGATCATGCAAACGGGTACAAGCTACTAATGCTGCCGGACCGAGCTTGCGGCAATGCCTTTGTACCTGACGAACGGATGGACGCTGGATCACCCGTTCGGGTGGCTTTCGCCCTGCTATGGGGGTTGTCAAACTACCGGATAGGATTCGGCCGGCTAGCCAGCTTGCGGGCGTCCAGCTTGTTGTGCTTGCGTTTTCCTTGTTCCAAACATTCCGGTGCGCTCACGTAGGCCCTAATCCCGAGCTCCCGCAAACGCCGGTAGAGTACATAGCCCAAGGGTCCAGCTTCGTAGACCGCATAGACTTCTTCGGCTAAACTCAATTGCTTTTGGGCAAAGAGCAGCAGCTCTTCGAAGCGAAAGCTTTGCACCCCTTGGATCGCGCTGTTGTCCTTCTTTCGCGCCACCTGATTGCGCGCCAGGTGGGCGTCGATGCCAAGAAATATTTGCTTGGCCTTTGGCCGCTTTGGGTCGTTATTTTTACTCACCTCTTCGGTGAGTGCCGATGAGTTGTTTGTTTATTCATTTATTGTCAGGTTGCTGTTCATCCAGCAGCCTGGCAATACCCATGGCATCTACCGTTAGGGGTTGCACGATCCCATCGTTGGAATGAAGGCCGACTGGAATCGATTCCTACCTGCCTCACTCTCCGGTTGCAAAAAACCGCCGCACTATTAGCTATTCTAATATTCGGCGGACGAGGTACTTGCTCCTGTCCGCTGCGACAATGACCATTTTTGATCTTCCTCTGATTAACGCGACCTTGAACGGGCTGAGTACGCTGCGGATTTACGGTGGGATCGTGCGTTTGATCGGCGCCGAAAAATGGGCAAATTCCCTCTCCCGATCTGGCTTTATGGGTCTGTAACCGAAGTGATCGCTTATTTTATGTTGTATCAGTGGTTTCCATCGACTCACTTTGAGGAAGTGAAGAAACGGTACGAGTTGAGGATGGAATCCGCTAAGCACTAGTGATGACCGCACTTCTTTTTGTTCACCCCGGACGACCGGCTGTATCCAATAGAATTCAGCCATGGGGATTGCTGCTTCTTCTTTCCGCCGCGCTCTTCTGTTCTTCCTGTAATCAATCGAAGATTACGGTCCACCGCATTCCGAAAGAATTAGTGGCAATCGAAACCAGCAGCGGGTCATTAGTGCCAGCCCCTCCTTCGATGTTGCCAAAATGGACTGTGCCGTCCGAGTGGAAAGAGCAACCGTTGAGCGAGATGCGGTTGGCGAGTTTCAAAGCGGAAGGATCAGGCGGCCAATCGGCGGATATATCAGTCAGCTCATTTCCGGGTGATGCCGGCGGTATTGAGTCCAACATTAATCGGTGGAGGGGACAGGTGCATCAAGCCGTTCTGGATGCAGACTCTTTAGCTAAAACGTTAGAGCGGGTAACCGTCGACGGTGTTCCAGTCGTTCTGGTAGACGTACAGACACCAGAAGGGGCAGAAAAGCCGGATCGTGTCATTGGCGCGGTGCTTCGGACCGCCGATCGGACCTGGTTCGTCAAAATGGCCGGAGCACCGGCCATATTGCAGGCACAAGCCGAAAATTTTAAACAATTTGTAAATTCTTTCCGCTTTCCGAACCAACCGGAAGCGAGTGATGAATCTGTCGGCTCGGGAAAGGCGAAATCGACCAATGACAAGTAACCTTGTCCAGTTCTTCAAACCGCTGGCCTCGCTAAAGCTGACGATCGTTTGTTTGGCTTGCGCGATGGTCCTTGTCTTTGTCGGGACGCTTGATCAGGTGCAAATCGGTGTGTACGAAGCGCAGCTGCGTTATTTCAAAAGTTTCTTTTTGTATTTCTCGTTGCCCGGAAGCCACCTCAAGATTCCATGGTTTCCCGGCGGGTACACACTGGGCGGCATTCTTTTGGTGAATCTGGTTGCTGCTCACGTTTCTCGATTTAAGCTCTCCTGGAAGAAAACTGGGATTCTGATTCTTCATTCGGGTTTGATCCTTTTGCTGGTTGGCCAGTTGGTTACCAGCGTGTTCGAAGAAGAGAGCCAGGTCCAACTCGATCAGGGTCAAACGAAGAACTATTCCGAAAGCCCATATCTGGACGAGTTGGCAATTATCGACAGCTCCGGGGCTAACACCGATGAAGTTATCTCTGTTCCGGCGTCGAGGCTGGCCAAAGGAAGGTCGATCTCGTTGCCCGGGGCGGGATTGACTCTGCAGGTCAATGATTTCTACGAAAATGCGGCATTAGTTGGCCCCAATCAGTTGCCTAGCGAGAATTACCCGCATCTCCGGGTCGGTCCCATGGCAGTCGCGGTGCCGATCCCAAGAACCTACAAGCAGGACGAGCGCAACCAGCCAGCCGCTTCGGTGAGTCTGATGAAGAACGGGCAGCAAATCGGTTCGTGGAGTCTCGCAAGCGGCTTTCCGCAACCGATTCAATTCAGGGCGGGGCCGAAACCCTTCGCAATCGTGCTCCGGCCGAAGCGCTATTATCGGCCTTTTTCGATCACCTTGGAGGAATTTCGGCATGATCGCTATGCCGGTACCGAAATAGCCAAGAATTTCTCAAGCAAGGTCCGTTTGATCGATCCAAGCGTCCACGAAAACCGCGAGGCATTGATTTTCATGAACCATCCGCTGCGCTATGCCGGGTTAACGTTTTATCAGGCTGGCTTTGGCAACAATGACGCTACGACAGTTCTCCAAGTCATGAAAAACCCAAGCTGGCTCGTGCCTTATATCTCGTGCGGGATGATGGCGCTTGGTCTTGTCATCCAGTTCGGGATGCATTTGATCAGCTTTGTTAGGCGACGCGTGATTGCATGAAAAAGCTTGTTCCCTGGATCATCAGCGTGCTTCTCCTGGGGTGGGCCGTCTCCCACATGTTCCCAAGAAGGCCGGCCTCCGGTTTTGATGTCGCAAGCTTCGCCAAGCTGCCGGTGTTGGCGGGCGGCCGCGTCATGCCTCTGGATACTTTGGCGCGGGTGTCGCTCTCCCAAATGAATCATCACGGAATCGATGGGACAGCGAACAACGAGAGTTCGGCGCAGGTCGCGACCCAAAGCCAGTGGCTCGTGGATGTTTTCATGATGCCAGAGCACGCGGATATCGCCAAAGTGTTCGAAGTAACGAACCCGGATATTCTTGATCTTTTTGGTTGGCAGAAGGCGGGCAACTATTCGTTCAATGATCTGCAACCGTTCTTTGGACAGATCGAGCAACAGGCAGGGTTGGCGGCGCAAACGGATTCCGAAGGCAGGAATGCGTTCCAACGTGGAATTATCAAGCTGCGAGATGTATTGCGGCTTTACGTTCAACTAAAGAATACGATCCAGGCGCAGGATTCGCCCGACTTCGGAAAAGAAGTCCAGATTTTTCAACAAATCGTTGGACCGGGGCTACAGGCGGTGCGCGACCGGGACGCCGGAAAATCGTACGATCAACAAGCGTTCGAACGGATTCTACTCTTTACCCAGCGTTATCAGAATCTGGCCCAGGCCAAATACGCATTGGCGATCCCCAATCCGGCGGGGAAAACGGAAAACGAGCGATGGGCTCCTGTTTCTGAGGCGTTACTTGCTTCAATCGGAACCGGCAATATTTCTTATCCGGTTATTGCCTACGGACGACTGATCTCGAGCTATCGCAACGGCGATGTCGCCGGTTTTAATCAGACTCTGGCGGAATATCAGAGTTTCCTGAAAAAACATGTTTCGCATGAACTGCGCCGTCCAATCCTGGAATACTACTTTAACAGTGCTCAACCGTTTTATCAGGCGCTGATTCTTTATCTGCTGGTCTTTGTGCTGGCACTGTTCTCTTGGCTCTTCTGGCCAAGCACGCTAGGCCGAACAGCTTTGACGCTCCTTGGTTTCACGTTTGTGATTCATACCGCCGGCCTCATAATCCGAATGTATATTCAAGGGCGACCGCCGATCACCAACCTTTACAGTTCCGCAATTTTTGTTGGTTGGGCTTCCGTCCTCTTCTGCCTGATCTTGGAACGCATTTATCGGAATGGTATTGGAAGCGTTTGTGGTTCAGTAGTGGGATTTGTAACGTTGCTGATCGCGCAGAATCTTCAGTTCGACGGCGACACAATGGAGATGCTTCGCGCGGTGCTTGATACCAATGCTTGGCTTGCCACGCACGTGGTGGGTGAGGCACTCGGATATTCGGCTGTATTCTTAGCCGGCATCATCGGAATTATCTATATCATCCGCGGCGTGTTCACGACCTCATTCGAGGAAAATACAGCAAAGTCGATGGGTCGCATGATCTACGGAGTCGTTTGTTTTGCTACACTATTTAGTCTGGTCGCAACCGTGCTCGGGGGAATTTGGGCGGACCAGTCCTGGGGACGATTTTGGGGCTGGGATCCAAAGGAAAATGGCGCTCTGTTGGTCGTGCTTTGGAACGCGATTATCTTGCATGCACGCTGGGGCGGTTTTGCGCGAGAGCGCGGTTTGGCCGTCTTGGCTGTATTCGGCAACGTGATCGGAAGCCTTTCCTGGTTTGGTGTGAACATGCTTGGTGTCGGACTGCACTCCTATGGGTTCATGGATCAGGCATTCGGACCGTTGCTGACTTTTGTCGGGAGCCAGCTTGCGATTATGGCTATCGGATTGCTGCCACCTAAGTACTGGCGCGGGATTCGGGCGAGAGCGGCGAAGATTTCCAGCGAAGCTACTAGGGAACCAGATCCAGTGACAGCGAGCTAGGCAGGCAGCGCCTGAAGTCGGTAGCGTAGTGCTTTCCAATTCGTGCGGATCTTTGTTCGGTAGCGGCGACTGTCCCGCTGCACCCATGGCTTGATGTGTCTTAGGCATTTGCACGAAGCAACTGATCGACCCCGACCACAAAGCGCAGTCGCCACCGTGTTGCTTCCAATTGGCGCGGATCTTTATCCGGTAGCGGCGACTGTCCCGCCTAGGACGGAAAGTCTGGCTCTGTGAAGATCCCACGAAGCACCTGATTGACCCCAACCACAAAACGCAGTCGCCACCGTGTTGTCCGGCCGATGAGTTGCTGCTCTTCTTAGCCGGCGACCTCTACGTGACCAACGTAGCGCTGCGAAACAATATTAACAAAACACTAATAAATAATGTAACTAATATCATGTACTTCCGGAAAGATCTAGGACATCAAGATGTGCCTCAGGAAGTCGCTTGGAACTGCGACTTCTATGTCACAATTTGCGCGGTGCCGCGCAATCAGAATCATCTTTGTCGCGATCCGGTCGGCTCAAGCGTTTTGTCTTCCGCTCGCCACTACCAGCACCTTGCTAAATGGACGATTCACGTAGTGCTCCTGATGCCAGATCATCTGCATCTCGTGGTAACGCCTCATCTTGGCCATGACATCACGGAGTTGGTCAAGAGCTGGAAGCGCTATCTTGCGCGCACTTATCGCTTGCCATTTCAACGCAACTTTTTTGAACATCGCATTCGAAACCACGAAACCTTTTATGCCCATTGCCTGTATATACGGCTCAATCCCGTGCGTGCGGGATTAGTCAACCGACCAGAGGACTGGCCGTGGGTATATCCAATTCTTGAGGGAGGATGTAGCGACTGAGGACAATCGCGCTACGAGAGCCGCACGGTGGCGACTGCGCATTGTGGTTGGGCTCGGTCAGTTGCTCCGGTGCAATCTTCACAGACTGCCAGATTCTCTGCCGTATTGGGGACAGTCGCCGCTGATATCAGTGTCGCAGTTATTCATGACCGAGCGAGGCGGTCCTGCACAGCAAGGCGGAGGGAGGTTGTGAATAACTGCGCCGCAGGCGAGAATTTCGCCGGCGAACGTCCTG
>JBEEIB010000268.1:0-10830 GCA_041167675.1 Verrucomicrobiota bacterium | reverse complement strand
GACGGCCAATGCGATCTCCCGATTGCCGAAGGTTAACGTCGTACAAGTGGCGGGCGGATTGGCGACATTGGAGTTCCCTCAAAACTCGGTTGATTTGGTGCATCGAATGGCGAGCGCTGGTCATGGCACTGCTTACCCCGTATTTTTGCCGATGTGGGTAGAAGATCCCTCGCTTGTTGATCGTCTGAAGACGGAGCCGGCTGTTGCTCAAGTGTTGGATTGGTACGATCGAATCGATGTACTTGTTACCGGCATTGGTTCCTGGAATCCACCGGTCTCCTGTTTGCACGACACGTTCTCCAAAACTTGGAGAAAACAGGTGCTCGCCGCCGGGGCGCGCGCCGATGTCTGCGCCACCTTGATCAACGACAAGGGTCAAGTAGTCCGCAGTCCGTTGGATAAGGTCGGTCTGGCCATAAATGCTAAGCAAATTCGTCGAATTCCAGAGATCGTTGGCATTGCCGGCGGACTGGAGAAGGCGGATGCAATTCTGGCTGCTTTGCGAGGAAACTGGATTACTACGCTGGTGACCGACGCCGGCGTGGCACGCCGGCTATTGCAGTAGGCGCAGTCTGCGCCAGCACGATTTCATACTCTCTCAACGATTGGGCAGGTCAGCACGATAGGAGGAGGTTCAGCCGTTAATTGCGCTCATATGAGCGCATAGTCGCTCACTTGACAAATTCCGGCACTTCGTGTTAGCTCGACTTATTCCCCGGCTAATGAGTGTTTCCCCCAACCTTAACGACTGCCTCCAACGCGCCCGTCAGGTAATTGTCGACGAATCCGCCGCTGTACTCAGCGCCGCCGAATCGCTCGACCAGAAATTCGTCGATGTGGCTCAGGTGCTTCTCGCCTGCTCCGGCAAAGTGTTGATCACCGGCAGCGGGACCTCCGGAACCATCGCCAAGCGCGCTGCACACCTCTTTTCGGTCGGCGGAACTCCTTCACTTTACCTATCGCCGGACGACGGGCTCCACGGCGGCCTCGGCGTTCTGCGAAAAAATGACGTCGTCATCGCGATTTCCAAGGGAGGGGCATCCAAAGAATTGAATCAGTTTTGTAGCAGAGCCCACGCATTGGCAGCGGCCGTGATTGTCATCACCGCCGCAGCAGAATCCGAACTGGCAAATATGGCTGATCACGTCCTGCAGCTTCGACTACCGGTCCAATCGGATCTTGGTACGGTTGTGGCCACCGGGAGTTCCTTGGCGGCCGCCGCACTGCTTGATGCACTGGTCGAAGTTACACGGGCCGCTCGCGGATATTCCTGGACCGATTTCTTTTTCACGCATCCCTCCGGAGCGGTCGGAAAAAACGCCGAAGAAGCTCTTCATCGGCTTAACCAGGAGGAGATCTAACGGTGGCGCGCACACTTGTGGCCGGAGTGGATTCTTCCACCCAGTCTAGCACGGTTGTTTTGCGCCGGCTTACTGATGGCAAGGTTGTCGGAGAAGCACGTGCGCCTCATCCATCGACAACACCCCCGAGGAGCGAACAGGATCCAGCCTCTTGGTGGAATGCGCTGATGGACGCATTAAAACAATTGCAACTGCAGCTCGATCAGGTCGCCGCAATTTCGGTTGGTGGACAGGGGCACGGATTGGTTTTGTTGGGTGAGGACGACATCGCGTTGCGCCCCGCAAAACTGTGGAACGATACCGAAGCAGCGCCCGACGCCGCACGGCTTCGCAAGCTGCTGCCGCCCGCCGATTGGGCTGAACGAACCGGTTCCGTACCGGGGCCTGCTTTGACCGTGTCGAAGCTTGCCTGGACCGAACGTTGTTATCCGGGCCTGGTTGGTCGCGCTGCGCACGTCATGTTGCCATTCGACTACCTGATCTATCAGTTGAGCGGCAACAAAGTCACAGAACGTGGAGGTTGTTCCGGAACAGGATATTTCAATCCGTTTTCAAACGAATGGGATCTGGAATTGGCTAGTCTCGCAACGCCCGGCATAGATTCTAAAAAACTTCCGGCCATCGTTGAATCAGCGCAAGCCGTCGGCAAGATCACGCAGGGTCCTTTTTCGGAACTGAATGGCGCGGTAGTAGGACCTGGTACAGGTGATAACATGGCTGCTGCGCTCGGCTTGGGAGTCGAGGAAGGCGACATAGTTATCTCGCTGGGCACCAGCGGAACAGTCTACAGCGTGACACCTGTCGGTGTTAAAGATGGATCGGGCGCAATCAATGGTTACGCAGACGCGACCGGCCGATTCATGCCGATGGTAACAACTCTCAACGCCGCGAAAGTGACTGATTGCTTTCGTCGGCTACTTGGAGTCACCACCGAGGAATTTGATTCTTTGGCGTTGGAGCCGCGATCGGCAAACGATGCACTAGTTCTGATCCCTTATCTCGACGGCGAAAGAACACCTAACTTACCTGATGCGACAGGTCGACTACTAAATCTTCGTTCAAATTCCACCCGCGCGGAGGTGGCCCGTGCAGCGGTAGAAGGTGTGCTTTGCGGTTTGCTTGAAGGATTGGATTTGTTAATCAAACAAAGGGTACGACTTAATCGCCATTTCATCCTCACCGGTGGCGCGGCACGGTCTAAGGCCTTTCGACAAACATTGGCCGATCTTACCGGCGAACCGATATGGATCGCTGCGATTTCGGAGGCTGCGGCGGCTGGCGCCGCGGTGCAAGCTGCTGCCGCTCTTTGTGCAGAGCCCGCATCAAAAGTTGCCCGGAGATGGGCGCCGCACCTTGAATTAGCCGCCCAACCGGATCTCGGCTTTCCGCGCGACGCGGTCCGCGGACGCTATCGGACTGCCATGCAAATCCAATTCAGCAAGGACCGATGACCGATTCAGCCGCTAGCACTAAGTTGAGCAGCTACCACCGGCAAGGCTGGTTGGAGTCTGGGATACGATCCGCACCGGAGCTGAGAGTTGGCCTCGATCGGACGCCCGAACGAGCCGCAGAACCGCTATCGAGAATTACCTAATGAGGAGGTCAAGTTTGCGTCGTCGAAGGTTAGGTGAGGAAATTGGGATTCTATCGGTCTGGCTGGTCGTGTTCCTGGTCATGTGCCTGCTGTCGGACCGATTCCGTTCTTATAGCAATATCCTTATACTTCTCCTAAACGGTTCGGTAATAGCGTTTCTTGCTTTAGGTCAGGCGTTTGTCCTTCTTACTGGCGGTATTGACTTATCGACAGGCTCGACCGTCGCGATGACGGGCGTGCTTTGTACTGTTATGATGCAGCTTGGATTGCCTTGGCCACTGGCGTCCCTGATTGGCCTAGCTTCGGGAGTCTTTCTAGGCCTGTTTAATGGAGCAATTATTCACTATGTGAAGATTCCTCCTTTCATCGTAACTTTCTCGACCTACGGAGTGGCAACTTCGGTGCCGATGATTCTCGCCGAAGCGCAAAGCATCAGCGTCGCAGATGAGCGTTTCTCTGTTATTGGCAATGGCCAATTCTTGACCGTTCCGATGCCTGTTGTGTTGGTGACGATTGCGGCTCTAATCGGCTATCTTGTGCTGCGACGAACACGATTGGGCGTACATATTTACGCGGTGGGAGGTAACGCTGAAGCAGCGGGACTCGCCGGTGTGAACGTTGCGCTTACCACAATCTCGGTCTATGCAATTAGTGGTTTCTGTGCCGGTATGGGCGGCCTCATAACCACTTCGCGTCTGATGGTTGGTTACCCGTCGGCCGGGAGCGGAAATGAGTTGTTCTTCTCCATCGCGGCGGCCGTTGTTGGTGGGGTAAGCTTGTTCGGCGGCGTCGGTTCTGTCCTCGGCGCAATGTTAGGCGCTCTTCTCATTGCGACTATATCGAACGGTATGACGTTGCTAAGCGTGCCGAGTTTCTGGCAGCCGCTGGTGATTGGATTGATCATCCTTTTTGGTGTTATCGTTGACACTTATCGTCGACGCTTTAGCGAGGTCCGCCGTGCGGTGCAGGTGCTGCGCTCGAAAGCCGTGGCAAAACCATCTCAAGATGAGCGCGGCGCTAGGACGCCGGTGGTAGAGAACGTCACCGGAAAACAGGGTGCGTCACAATCCAATTTCAGATCTGGGTCACAAGAGGAAGATAGATCGTGAGATGAGGGAAAGGAGGAAGGGTTAGTAGTTAGTAAAAACCAGGATGGTTAGGTTGGTGAAAGGGAATAATGGGAGAACAACATCGATGTCAAAATAAGAGCATAACTTAAGAAGGAAATATGAAAATGTTAAGATGGCTATCTGTGATCCTTGGGATCTTCCCTATATCGTCGACGCTGATGGCAGCGGATAGTCCGCGATTGATACCAAAGTCATGTCAGTCCGGTACGCCCCTAATCGGTGTAGCGTTGCCCAACACAACCAATCCCTACTACGTGGCCATGCGGCAGGGTTTCATCGACGGCGCCAAGGAACTTGGTTTCCAGGTAAACATTCAGATCGCTAACGATGATAATGAGGCACAACTTGGACAGGTCCAGGGTTTCATCCAGCAGGGAGTATGTGCACTGGCGCTGAACGGCGTAAAATCAGGACCGGCTGCGGCTGAGGCTGCGGCTGCCTTTAAAGCCGGTATACCGGTATTCACCGTGAACGTCATTGTTTCGGAGAAGGATTTAGCCGCACAACATGCAGAGATTGTCGATTACGTGGGTGCCGATAACTTCACTGGAGGAAAGCAAATCGGCGAGCAGGTACTCAAAGACTACGGACCGAACGCAAAACTGGTGATTGGTATCGTGACCGAACCGAACGAAATCCCGACCGTCGAACGTACCAAAGGTTTTAAGTCTGCGTTCGCCGGTAACCCGAACGTGAAATTTGTCCAGGAAGTTAACGGGTTAGTCAAACCGGACGTAAGCCTGCAGAAAACCACCGAGATGCTCCAGGCTCATCCGGACATCAACCTCATTTGGGCAGACACAGGGCCGGCAGCCCAGGGAGCACTCCGTGCGGTGAAGAGCCTCAACGCGAATGCTAAGGTTTATGGATTTGCTATCGCTGACTATCCAATTGAGCCGCTGTATCCTGCGGCTGCAGCTCAGCAACCTTACGAGTACGCTAAGATCACCCTTCAGCAGATCCGAGATTATCTGGACGGCAAGAATGCTCCCAAAAAGGTCCTTCGACCTCTCAAGATCATTACTAACGGTAAGCCTGCTCCGGGTGAAGTTGGCTGACACAGCGAAAAGGAAGGTTCTATACCGTGGCCGAAAGCAGGCTGGAAGCAGTTGAGGTAACAAAAGTATTCGGAGATGTCACCGCCCTTGATCGGGTTTCCCTGACCGTGGCACCTGGAGAAATCCACGGGCTTGTGGGTCACAATGGGGCCGGAAAGAGCACCTTGCTTCGGGTTTTCGCCGGTGTACTGCGCCCCGAAAGAGGGCATCTGCGCATCTCCGGCCGAGACGTCTCTTTCGACGGTCCCGCTGATGCAATCGGCGCCGGTGTTTCCACCGTCTACCAAGAATTGTCACTGCTTCCCCAGCTGACTATTGTCGAGAACACATTCTTAGGTGCGGAGCTGACTAGCGCCGGTGTTCTTAAGCGGCGTGCGATGGAACAAGAGACCCGCCAGCTGCTTGAACGATTCGAACTCGAGATCGATCCGCTGACGAAACTCGCCGACCTCGGCATTGCTCTGCGGCAATTAGTGGAAATCGCGGTCGCCGTGCATCGGAATATGCGTTTTCTCCTGTTGGATGAGCCGACCGCTTCGCTTGAGATTGCGCAAGTTCAGCGGCTGTTTGAATGGCTTCGAAATCTAGCCCAGCGGGAGAAAGTGGGCATCTTGCTTATCGGCCACAAGCTTAACGAAATGCTTGCGGTCTCAGATCGTATCACAGCGCTTATCGATGGCAGAGTTGCCTTGAGCAACTCAGTGAACGCGCTTACGCGGGCCGATCTCATCGCGGCCATTACTGGCAAAGTAAGCCTGCAGGAGGTCTCAAAAGCCGCCGAGCCGGGCCAGCAGACTACCATCGCCGGCCACGAAAAACCCGCACTCGTTGTACGCCGTCTGCAAACGGTTCACTTGCCAAATGTCGACCTCACCGCGAGAGCGGGGAGGGTGTTGGGTCTCTACGGCTTGGTCGGTTCCGGGCGCTCGAGGTTTCTGCGCTCACTAATTGGTATAGAACCGCTCGTCGACGGTTCTATCACCCTATTTGGCCAACCGTACCGGCCGAGGAGTCCAAGACATGCCGCTCAACGCGGCGTGGTCCTGGTCACCGAGGACCGAAAAAGGGACGGCTTTATACCTCAGCTGGATGCAAACTTGAATGTTGCCCTGCCGGTATTGAAGGATTTTGTTAAGCTCGAGTGGTTGCGACGTGGCCTTATGCGACGCGATACATCACTGGCGCTTAAGAACGTGAAGGTCAGGGGGAATTTAGATGGCCCGATGGTTAGGCTGTCTGGTGGCAATCAACAGAAGGTTCTTTTTGCGCGGGCTATTCGCCAAAAGCCGAGATTGCTTTCTTCTTGACGAGCCCACCAAGGGTGTTGATATCGGCGCCAAGGGGGAGATTCATCGGATTATCCGTCGTTTGGCTAAAGAGAGCGAAGAAGTTCTGGTTGTGGTGGTCTCGAGTGAAGAAGAGGAGATCCTGGCCGTTGCTGATGATGTGGTAGTTTTCCGGGCGGGAAACTGTGATGGGACCGTCCATGATCCGGCAGCGCTGAGGCTGCGTGATGGCTTTCTGCGCTCACTCGCTTGGCATCAAGAGGAAATCGAGAAATCTCTGCCCGGTGGTGAGTGAGAGCAGATGTTGATTCAGTTAAATCGTAGGCCGATCGCCGCTCTATCCGGCTTGACCGCGCGTGCGCAATTTGTCGAGCATCACAGCCAGGATGATGACCGCGCCCTTGATGACCAATTGCCAGTAAAAGGAGACGTTCATCAATGTGAGTCCATTATTCAGGACGGCGATGATCAGAGCCCCGATTAAGGTTCCAAAGACAGTTCCGATTCCGCTGTTGGCTAGGATGGTTCGCCATTGCTAGTTGACCGTGCGCCCACGGGCCGCTACCCAATCAATGGTTCTGCTTTTGTGTCCAAGCTCTGTTCGGACGGCTATACATTTATCCCAACAGGAGGGATGTATCTCCGATCCTCCTAAAGAAGCAAATGCAGCCACGGCTTATTCTTTCCAAGCAGAGTTCAGTATAATCGAACAGAAGTTCATTCGCTTGAAACTTAGATTGTGCAACACCAGCACATCATCGTTGACTGTCCCAAATGTTGTCTCCGGCTTGTGTTTAAAACCTTCGTTGAAGGCTTTGATTATTTCCTCTTTGAAATGGTTTCCACGCGGGGTGTGCGGCCACGACCGCCGCGCGCTGAGAATCAGAAAATCCATCATAGTCGATACCGAGGACATCCATTTCCACCCCTGCTGTTACCAGAGCGACTTCTGGCTTTTTATGTTTAGGGATGCCCGGCGTTGTATGCAGGGCGATGGCATCCCCTACAACATCAATCGATGTCTCAGGAATGCTATGTTGTTTTAAAAAAGCGCGTGCGTCGTTTGCGCCGTCTACCTCAAAGCGCTCTGTAGCACTACTTTACTGTTTGGTAAGGCCGATGTCGTGGAACATAGCGCCGATATATAGCAGCTCGGGGTCAAATTTTAGGTTCTTGCGGATGCCCGCTAGCGCGCCAAAAAGATAGACCCGGGTCGAATGATGGAACAGAAGAGGCGATTCTGTGTCCCGGATTAGTTGAGTCGCTTCCTGAGCAAGTTTGCTATCGGGAATACGGACGTCTGCTATTGAGTTATCATAAGCGAATTCTTACTCGATCAAGTTGATCCAGCTACGCCAACCACCGACAATTCGTGCCATTCCGGCCTCAGATGCCGGAGGAGCGGAATCGGCTTCGATACTCGCTAGGTGTGGAGTCCAACAGCCTAAGGAAGCTTCGGCGCATTGCATCGGCGCTTCCGAGTCCGCAGCGAGCAGCTATTTCGTCTAGACTTTTGGCAGTCCGCTCGATCTGCCTTCGTGCCGCTTCGACACGCAATTCCTCCACGAATCGGGCGGGGGATTTTCCAACGGTGCTGGTAAAGACGCGATGAAAATTCCGCGGACTCATGGCCGTACGGCTTGCCAAGACAGGAATGGATAGATCCTTATCCAGGTGTTCTGCAATCCAAACGATCAGTTCATGCAGTGCATTCTTCTCCCCGGTCTGAGAGCCGAGGGAAACACTAAACTGAGCCTGAGTGCCTGGACGACGAAGAAAAACGACGAGATTGCGAGCCACTTCAAGTGCCAGAGACGAGCCGTGGTCTTCCTCAATCAAAGCTAATGAAAGATCAATGCCCGAGGTGACTCCTGCCGAGGTATATATATTTCCGTCTTGAATCCAAATTGGTGCAGGATTCACCTTGACTCTGGGAAAGCGGCTCTCAAGCTCGCTCGCAAAGGCCCAGTGGGTCGTTACACGTCGTCCATCAAGTAAACCGGCTCGTGCAAGCAAAAAAGCACCGGTACATATAGAACCAACGCGCCGACTTTTCGCTGCTGCCTTGCGCAACCACTTCAATGCGCCCTCGGTTGGATGCCCCTCTTCGCTTCCAATTCCGCCTGGAACTAGTAAGGTATCGATTTCTCCACGAAAGGATCGATAGTCATGGTGGCATAGAAGGGAGAGCCCGCTCATCCCAACGATTTCATGTTTGCTCCCTGTCCGTATTACCGTGACTTCGTAAAGCGGACGTTTCCCAGATAGTCGGTTAGCGGTTGAAAAAGCATCGAGGGGGCCTACGATATCGATTTCTCGCACAGGTGGAAACACAAGGAGGGCAATTCGTTTCCTTTCAGAAAATTGGGGTTTCGGATCGAACATCTCTCTTATGACATGCCATAATGTAACTGACGGGGCTGCTTGCAAAGGGACTATTCTCTTTGCAACCAAAGGATAGGGATCGCGTTTAAGATTCAAGTAACTAATTCTAAAACTCTCCGAGTCGGAATCCTCTCAAGAACTGATCCGTGTTGCTTAGGTTCGAATTGCCGGGGCGCAAAAACTATTGTCGCCGGGCGCTCATTTTCCAGGTTGAGGACCTCCACGTGCGATTCTCGTCGGCCCCTGCGCCCTGCCAAATCGGGGTTGCCTTATCCAGGCTCTTTGCGATTAATTTTGCTCGCTCATTTCAACTATTTGCTCGTTTGTCCGGGCACGATCCCGGTCCAAAGATTTATGATCATCACAGACAACGAATTCATCGATATCCCAACGCCAGCCGGGCCAATGCGTACCTACGTTTTGTATCCGATCGCTGAAGGCCGTTACCCAGGGATCGTCTTGTTCTCCGAAATCTTTCAGGTGACCGGACCGATTCGGCGTACTGCTGCTTTGCTGGCGGGACACGGATTCGTGGTCATCGTCCCGGAAATATTTCATGAGCTCGAAGAACCGGGCACTGTACTTCCATACGACCAGGCGGGGGCGGATCGTGGCAACGCGGACAAAATCAACAAAGAACTCTCCAGCTACGATGCCGACGCAAAGGCTGCACTGAGCCATTTGAAATCGCACCCTAAATGTACCGGCAAGATCGGCTCTATGGGTTTCTGCATCGGTGGACACCTTGCCTTCCGATCAGCAATCAACTCCGAAGTGCTCGCAGCAACCTGCTGTTACCCGACCGACATCCACAAGCGGAGTCTGGGCAAAGGCTTGAACGACGACACGCTCGATCGAATCCCTGAGATCAGGGGCGAACTCTTGGTCGTGTTTGGCCGGCAAGACCCGCACGTCCCCCGCGAAGGCCGAGCAACGATTTACAATGCACTGGCCGACGCTGGAACAAATTTCAGCTGGCACGAATTCAACGGTGCCCATGCATTCATGCGGGACGAAGGCGCTCGATACGATGCGGCCGCCGCACGGACCGTCTACGGAATGGCGCTGGATCTGTTCCGGCGCAAGCTTAGCGAAGGCGACCTCTCGCAAATTCAAGGCTCCACCGAGACGCGCCATTAGACGTATCGCGCGTGGCGCCCCGCTCCTGTCCAGGATAAGTGTCAGGCGACGAAAACTCTGGTCACGTTCTTCGCAGCGCGGCCCTGAAAACGCTGCGGGAGTGACAAACAGCAAACGCAAAGCAAGACGAGTAAGAGACGACTTAATGATCAATGGGTGGACCGGAAGAAGAAGGACCGTTAGCAGCTAAGTTGACTCAGCGTTCCGCCGTCCTCATCACGTACGGTGCCCGACTTCTCACCTGAATACCTGCAATACTGTCGAATTTTTCTTTGCGCCCCGTTTGCGGACACATCCGCTGATTTCGCTGGACATCGCCTCTCGGAATTTCGAGGTTCGCGTACGATTTTTTCCGTTTGGTGTAGTCAGCCCACAGTAATCGAAATCACTCTTTTTTTGGGCCTTTTTTTAGACCAACGGACCGATGTTCGATCGGATCGGTACAGTCAGGACGATGCTAGTTCCATGACCGGCGGCAGTTTGGATATCTAATTTTCCGTCAATTTGCGAGGCTCTTGTACGCATGTTACTCAATCCGAAACCTTCACTTTTTTCCAGGCTGGCACTGGAGATTCCAGATCCATTATCTTTTACTTTAAGAATGAGATTAGGCGGTTCCCAGCGAAGCGTCACGCTTACCACCGTAGGCTTGGCGTGGCGAACGGCGTTGCTGATCGCCTCCTGGGCAAAACGCAGCAGCTCATGTTGTATCTTCGGCGGCAAACTTTCTTCGGGTATGTTGTCGGAGCGGAAATCACAGCGCAACCGACCGGCCACGTTCGAGTGCTCAACCAAACGTTGCAACGTCGTAGTCAATCCTGATTCCTCAATAGCACTGGAGCGTAGGCCGAGGATGGATCTGCGCGCTTGAGCTAA
>JBEEIB010000267.1:0-18694 GCA_041167675.1 Verrucomicrobiota bacterium | reverse complement strand
GAAACGCCGAGAACGCCGACATCGCCGCGAGCGCCGGGAACGGAAAACGCCGACCGCCAAACGCCGAACGCTTTCCTATCTCCACCGACTAGCGGGACGCTATTTGATGTACTAATCACCTCTCACGGTTTCTAGCGTTGTCGCGTTTGCAACTTCTGCCCCTCCGCATGTGTCCTCTCCTTGAACAGGAGGAGGTAAATGAAAGATAAGATTGTCCGTTTCCCGTCCGCAACCGTCAACCGACCCGTCAACCGGATTACCGCGTACCGGCCGACGGCTCGAGCTGAAATGCTGATCGCAATCTGGTTGTGTGGCTGGACGCTGCTCACCGCAGCTGAATGCATCCGCCAGATCAGCAAAGCCCCGGTGCCGGCGGCTCAGCCAGCTCAGCCGGCCAACGCTCAGACTTATGTAGCAATAATGCGACCAATCGATTCAAGCGCTCCGGCCAATAGCCCCCGCCCCAGAGAAACATGCAACTTTTCCCATGCCGAGCGTGTCCTCTGGTTGAATTAACAAGGGTGTGAACATGACAAATAAAATCGTTTATTTTCCGTCGCCGGTCGCTGCCAGAAGCGTCGGACGGGTCAAAGAGTATCAATCTACCAGCCGAACCGAAGTCCTGATCGCAATCTGGTTCTGCGGCTGGGCTATGCTAACGGCAGTGGAATGTATTCGCCAAATAAGTTTTCTCGCTATTTAACCGGTTGCGGCAACGATTCTCACGATAATGGTTAGTACCGCAACCTTGCCGCTGGCCGGATACCATCGCCAGCCTCTCTGCGGACTCGAGACCACGATGGCGCAAGTCCAGGAGTTCGAGACGCTGGTTCGAAACTACCAGAATATGGTATTTTCGGTCGCAGCTAGAATTGTCGGCAGCGTGGCAGACGCAGAGGACATTACTCAAGAAGTGTTTATTAAGGCATATGACCGGTTTGCGGATCTCCAGCAGAGCCAATCAATCGGCGGTTGGCTAAAGACCGTCGCGACCAACTTGTCGATCAATCACCTTAACCGCTATCGCGCCCGCTGGCGTTTTTTCTCTGAACAGGAAGATGAACCGGAATTGGCTGCACCGGTGGAGAAATCCGATGATCGACGCGAGCTTCTCGAAATAGCGATTCAGAAATTACCGGCTGCGCAGAGAGTGCCACTTGTCCTGTTCCATTTTCAGGATCTGAGTTATGACGAAATCGCAGCCAAATTGGGCATCTCGCTCGCCAAAGTGAAAACGGACATTCATCGGGGCCGAGAAACGCTACGCAAATTGATTGGAGACCGACATGAGTGATCACGACTGGTTAGACGAAGAGCTACGGAATCTGCCGGATCTGAGCGCTCCGAAAAGCCTGCTTCCAACAATAATGAAGCGGGTCCAGGAACGTGCTACGCAACCAATATGGATCAGATTCTGGCGAGAACATTGGACACTGATCCGCAATTTAAGCCTGGGACTGTCAATGGCTCTGTTGATTCTGCTGTTTTGGTTGAATCCGGCTCGGTTATTCTCTTCAGTAGTCGCTTTGTCTCCGCTCTTTCGAGTTACGGCAGAGATCTTGGATATCGCCGTAACGATTCTCGACTCGGCTCGAGTTTTTCAAACACCGCTCTGGCTGGTTATCCTGGCGGTTACGGTGGCGAGTTATGGCATCTGTATCGTAGCCGCCTCTACCGTCCAACGATTGGCTACGACAAAATCGTGAAAATGATTTTTGCGGCAGGGGTCTTGGGCGTGACGCTGCTTCAGGCAACCGCCAGCGAACGTGTCAGTCAATCTCCGGAGCTCGAAGCGATCGGCCATTGGCATCGAGCGGCAGAATGGTTCGCTGGCCGAGCGATCCCAATACGAATTTCCTCCGGCCATAGCGAAAAGAGCTGGGAGATCGGAGGTCACAAACATGAAGGCAATGTCGTTACGGGACAAAATTTCGTACTGGAAAGAGGTGAGTCGACTTCCGGTGACTTGGTACTGGTCCGCGGTCATGCAAAGATTGACGGAACGGTGAACGGGGATTGCGTCCTGGTCGGAAGCGACGCCGATATCTCTGGAACAATTAACGGCGACGCAGTGAGCGTCGCTTCGAAAATGCGTTTTTCACCAGGAACCGTGATAAATGGTGATTTTGTTTCCGTCGTTTCCACCGTTTCCGGCTCTTCCGATGTCCACGTAAACGGCGAGCGAATCAATATGGATCTTTTTCCACCCGATACCCTCCTCGGATTCGATAAATGGTTTTCCGGGACAATCCTCCTCCTGCGCCCGATGTCGCCAGATTCCTTTACCTCATGGTTTGGCGCGCTGTTCGTTCTTGCGTTTTGCTTGGGCGTCGGCGCGCTATTCCCCAGGCTTCTGGCCGACACCGGGAAAGTCCTGCAGGAGCGCGCACCTGCTTCCTTGTTGTCCGGTTTTGCAATTGTTCCGGCAGCGGCCTTGTTTTGTTTTCTCCTGCTAATCACCGTGCTGGGAATTTTCGTGATTCCTTTTGTGGTCGCGACCTTGGTCGTATTCTCACTCATTGGAAATGCCGCCGTTTTTCAAGCGATCGGCCAACGGCTTGCCCCGAAACTTAGAGATCAGAAGCATGGCTCCCTGGCGTGGATCGCTCTCGGAGCAGTCGTTTGTTGGATCATTTACTGCATTCCGGTAATCGGGTTTTTGGCAGGAAGTCTGGTTTTCCTCACGGGATTGGGCGCGTTCAGCTTGTACGTTGTCGATCGAGCGCGTGTGACTCCCACTGCCCGTCTGAATGCGCCCGCTAAAAGTCTTACCGACGAGTCGAGTAGAGAATCTACCCCGATTCGGACCGCTTCCACTATTGCTGCCGGAAATATGCCTGATTTTTGGCGGCGCCTCGGAGCAAATCTGATCGATCTGGTTGTACTGTACTCGCTGCTTCAATTTACTGGGATAACCCGCATTCTAGTGCCTGCTTGGGTACTCTACCGCTTCGGTATGTACGTTTGGAGAAGCGCTACGTTGGGCGAGATCGTCCTTAATCTTCGCGTCGAAAAACTAGATGGCAGCAGTCTCATCAATGACTATGGCACGGCAATAGTTCGAGCGCTCGCGAGTCTGCTCTCGCTGTTGCCTTTGGGACTGGGGTTTCTGTGGATCCTATTTGATCCGCAACGACAAACGTGGCACGACAAAATCAGCGGATCAGTTGTGGTGCCGGTTGCTCCTCGAAGTGAACCACGAAACCTCTCCCCGCCCGAGCAACCGCCTACCGGACCTTCTGCGCCCGGCCAGACGCCGCCGAGTTCTCCACCACCGAAAGAGCCACCACCGGGTTAGGCCTCGGCCCTCGATCGAAAATCCTTCATCCAATCAAAATCGTCCTCGTTGTGCTCGTCACCCTCTGGGTTCCTATCATTGCAATGCGCTCTCACCTCGTCGAATAGTTCGGTCCCAGAAGTATGGAATGCACAACGAAGACGCGTCAGGGATCATTGAACCGTTCGAGAACGATTAAGACATCCAACGATCTATAGCTCCGATTTCGGAGTTTCGAACTATTCCATGTTTAACATTATCCGAACGACCCTCTTCTTCACCCTGGCTATGCCTGCGTCACTTTCCATTTCCGCACCAACTCCACCACAGGCGCCTCAACATCCTCACCCCATTAGCCAACAGGGCCAAACTCGGGTGGATCCGTTTTTCTGGCTGCGTGATAAAAAGAACCCGGAGACGATTAAATACTTGGAAGGGGAAAATCGGTATACCGATCTCATGCTCAAGCCGGTGCAAGGGCTTCGAGAAAAACTGTATCGCGAGATGCGCGGACGCATTCAGGAAACAGATCTTTCGGTCCCGTACCGGATCGACGATTATTATTACTACGCGCGCAGCGAAGCAGGAAAACAATACGAAATCTTTTGCCGTAAGAAGGGCAATCTGAATGCTCCGGAAGAGGTGCTTCTGGACGAAAACCTGCTGGCCCAAGGACTCAAGTATTTCAGTGTTGGTATCCTCTCCGTCAGTCCCGATCACCGCCTGCTTGCATATTCCGTGGATACCGACGGTGGGGAAGTATTCACGCTCCGAGTGAAGAACCTGGAAACCGGAGAAATGCTGCCCGACACGATAACCGGAACCTCCTATTCATTTGCCTGGGCAGCGGATAGCCGTTCTTTTTTTTACGATGTACTCGATTCCGCCAAGCGCCCTTATAAAGCAATGCGCCACGTGCTCGGGAGTAACGTCCCCTCGGACTCGATCGTCTTACAGGAACCCGATGAACGTTTCGAGCTTTCGATCGAAAAGTCTCGTAGCCGGCAGTTCATTTTTTTCGAGGTCGAAAGTAAATTGGCTACGGAGATCCGATTTATTCATGCCGACCGCCCGGAGGAGACGCCCGTCCTGATCCAGCCGCGGGAAAAAGAGTTGATCTATCATGTCGAGCATCATGGTGACCGCTTCTTCTTAGTGACCAACCGGAATGCGAAGAATTTCAAGATTGTTTCCACTCCAGTCGATCAACCATCAAAAGAACATTGGTCCGACTTAGCGCCTTACGACCCGAATATCGCCATCTCGGGAATCGAAGCATTCAAAGATCATTTGGTTGTGCTGGAACGCCGGCGAGGCTTGCCGCTCGTTCGCATCTACAATCTTAAAACCGGCGAAACGCACGCAATCGATTTTGCCGAGCCTGCTTACAACGTTGAACTTGCGGAAAATCCGGATTTCGCTTCCAGCGTCGTCCGCCTGGAGTTCAGTTCTCTCATTACGCCGAAGTCGGTCATTGACTACGACATGGTCGCGCAGACCAAGACCATTCGGAAGCAGACGCCCGTCCTCGGAGGGTTCAGTCGAGACAACTACGCCGAAGAGCAGATCTACGCCAAAGCGGATGACGGCCTTGAGATTCCGATTTCGTTGTTCTATCGGAAAGGATTTCGGCGAAACGGATCGGCACCGATCATTCTCACCGGCTATGGAGCCTATGGCCTTAGCGAGGAGGCAGAATTCAGCTCTGCCCGGCTTAGCCTGGTGGATCGGGGGTTTGTTTTTGCAATCGCCCACACTCGTGGCGGGGGCGAGCTCGGCAGAACCTGGTATGAAGACGGTAAGCTATTGAAGAAGAAAAATACGTTTACCGATTTCATCCGCTGCGCGGAATATCTCCTCGAACAAAAGTACGGATCTCCGCACGCACTGGCAATCGACGGTGGCAGTGCCGGCGGCCTCTTGATGGGCAGCGTGATGAATTTACGGCCCGATCTCTTCACCACCGTGATTGCCGCCGTACCGTTTGTCGACATACTAAACACCATGTCAGACCCGTCGCTCCCCCTCACGGTCACCGAGTACGAGGAGTGGGGCAATCCGGCAGAGCGCCCATACTACGACTATATTCGATCTTACTCTCCGTACGATAATGTCGAAGATCGACCTTATCCCAACCTTCTCGTAACGGCCGGACTAAATGATCCGCGGGTCAGTTACTGGGAGCCGGCGAAATGGGTCGCCAAACAACGGATATTAAAGAATCAGAATCGCTTGTTACTACTCCACACCAATATGGGCGCTGGACACATGGGTGAAAGCGGGCGCTTCGATCGTCTGAAAGAATATGCGATGGAGTGTGCATTCGTACTGCACACATTCGGTATGGCGCAATCTGAGCCGGCCATAGTTCCGGTAAGCCAGTAATCCCACCATGCGACCAAGCGGTAATTGCGAGTGATCCATCGCAATCTTCGGTAGCGGTCCGGCGACGAGATAAGCGCGACGATAAAAGCGTTGGACCAACCACGACGTGCGTGCGCCATCCATCAAGGGCGAAAACCTCGGCGCTTTGGTGGCTGCGGTCTTTCGTTTTGCATCTCCACGCGCCGGGTTTGAGCAATTTCCGAGTACCGGCCTCGTCATGAAAATATCTGAATTCCAAGCGTCCGGATTGCGGCGGGGGAGGAACCCGACAAAGAAAGTTGCCACGGCCTGCATTGTGGATTGACCGTGCACCGCTTGGCGAGTTAGGAAATGGGTTCTTTTTTCCGCTGTGAATCCGGACGTCTCTAAACCGAAGCACATCAATTGGCCATCCATTGAAGGATCACCCCACCCGCTCGGCGTCACCTATATTGCAGAGGAAGACGCGTACAATTTTGCGCTTTACTCTCAGAACGCACGGGAAGTGACTCTGCTTTTTTATAGCGCGGACGATTTGGTGCGGCCGATTTTGGAGGTGCGTCTGGATCCGCTCAGTCACAAAACCAAGCGGGTATGGCACTGCCGTCTCCCCCGACAACAGCTTGCGCTCGCACAAGCACGTTACTACGCTTATCGGGTCAACGGACCGGCGCCTCGCGGGCCTAACCAGTGGCATGCTTTTGATCCCGAAAAAATCCTATTGGATCCCTACGCAAAAGCGCTTTTCTTCCCCCCTTTGTTCAGCCGCGAGCGCGCAAAAAAACCAGGTGGCAACGTAGGGCAAGCACCTCTCGGCGTGCTGGCGGCGCGGCCGGTCAGGAACATTCAACCTTCGGTTCCTCCACCACGTCACTACTCAGATGCGATCATTTACGAAATGCACGTGCGTGGATTTACCGCTAGTTCCAGCAGTGACGTAACTGCCGAACGCCGTGGAACTTTTGCCGGAATTATTGAGAAGATTCCGTACCTCGTTGACCTCGGCGTCACCATCGTTGAGCTCATGCCGGTTCATCAGTTCGATCCACAGGAAAACAATTACTGGGGCTACATGACACTCAATTTTTTCTGCCCACACCTTGCTTATGCTTCTCAGCCTGAGGCGCCGGTTGAAGAATTCAAAGAATTGGTTTCTGCTCTGCATTCCCACGGAATTGAGGTCATCCTGGATGTTGTCTACAACCACACCACTGAAGCGGATCATCTAGGTCCTACCTATTCGTTCAAAGGGATTGATAACGCTGGCTTTTACTTGATGACGTCGGATCCCGCCCATCCGTATGCGAACTTCTCTGGCACCGGCAATACACTCAACCCGACCAATCCTTTCATTCGTAATCTGATCCTGGATAGCCTGCGCTACTGGGTTACCGAAATGGGAGTGGACGGATTCCGATTTGATCTCGCTACCATTCTGACGCGTCGAGAAGATGGCGGAATCGACTCCGAAGATCCTCCGTTACTTTCGGCGATGCGGACCGATCCGGTCCTCCGTCAAGTGCGCCTAATCGCCGAGCCCTGGGACGCAGGAGGCGCATATCAGCTTGGAACCGGCTTCCCCGGAATGTTTTGGCACCAATGGAACGGGCAGTTTCGAGATGACGTCCGCCGATTCGTGCGTGGCGATTCAGGGATGGTACCCAAAGTAATGCAGCGGTTGTACGGCAGCGACGATCTATTTCCTGACCGGATCGAAGAAGCTCGACGTCCCTTCTACAGCATCAATTACATCATCGCGCATGACGGCTTAACCTTGTACGACCTGGTTTCATTTGAAAAGCGCCACAACAGCGCGAATGGCCATGAAAACACCGACGGACCGACCGACTGCTACAGTTTCAACTGTGGAACCGAAGGGGACGAACAGCTGACCGAGGAGATATTGTTGCTGCGAAAGCGCCAGGCAAAGAACCTTTTCTGCTTACTCATGCTCTCCAACGGCATACCGATGTTCTTTGCCGGAGATGAGTTTTTGCATACGCAACATGGAAACAATAATCCTTATAACCAGGACAATCCTACGACCTGGCTGGATTGGAGCCGGCTAGAGCGAAACACAGATTTCTTTCGCTTCTGTAAGCGAATGATCGCTTTCCGTAAGGCGCACCCGAGCATCTGCCGGAGTCGGTTTTGGCGCGACGATATCCGCTGGCGTGGGGTCGGTACCACCACCGATCTTAGTTTTCACTCGCATAGTTTTGCCTATTACTTGAGGGGCACTAGTCTTGGCGACCAGGATCTCTATGTTATGGTCAACGCCTCTCCTGACCCCCTGAGCTTTACGGTCTTCGACGGATTGTCCAAGCCGTGGTATCGGGTGCTCGATACGAGTTTGGCTTCGCCAGACGATTTTTGTGAACCTGGCGAGGAAGAGAGAGTTATCGGTTCCCATTACCAGGTCGATACAAAATCGATCGTGGTGTTGATACATTGAGTAGGGTAGGGCCGGCAGCGCCGAGAACGCCGGGAACACTAGAAACCGTGAGAGGTGATTAGTGATTCGTGATTGGGGGATAGGAAATGCCGGTAGCGCCGGGTTGCCTGACGAAGCTTCGGGAGGTTCGAACGACGGGAGAAGTCGGGGAGCGGCGAAGCCGCGATTTAGGATAGCCGAGGGCGAAGCCCTAGGAATCGGATCCCCAGTAGTCGCGCACTGAAGGTGTGTTTCAATCTAGCGCTAATCCCAGAGATACCGTTCATCGCAGGACACGCGGTGACGCTTCAGAAAAAAGCCGGAATTCCTCTTCGGATGCCATCATTTGGTGATGTTTTGATGTTGCTATGAACGGCGGCACATGGGTGAGACATAGCATATTGTGCTGTCACGCACTTTCAGCGCTGATCCTCGGTATTATTGCAATCCTAGGGCTGCGCCTGGGCTTCGCCCTAGGCTATCCTGAATCGCAGCTCCGCTGCTCCAGTGTCCCCCTCCGGCGTTCCCAGCATTCCTATGCCTTCGCCAATCACTTTTCACCTCTCACCTTTCGCCGTCTGCAGTTCCCGGCGTTATTGGCACTATATGCTCTCTGCTATCGGTTGACCGCTCTGTTCCGCGAGCCGTTCCCATTCCGGGAACAATAGAGCAAGTTCATCGGCCACTTGCTTCAATTCCAGACTGGTGGCTGCTCCAGAATCACCGCCGTTCTGACTCTCGAGGGTATTCACCAGTTCGTTCTGTCTGCGCTCGAGCGCGACGATTCGCTTCTCGACTTCGGATAAACGACTTTTCAATTCCTGCCGAAGCTGATATTTGGCCTGGCGCTCAGCGGCTTCGCGCCGCTTGCGTTCTTTCTCGTTCTGGCTACCAGCGGAACGCGATTCCGAATTCGTAATTGCTTCCGTCCCGGCTAGCCCAGCCGCGTCGCGTGCGGATTTATCCAGATAATAGTCGTAATCACCCGGATAAAGCGTGACCAGTCCGTCTTGAACCTGAAATACCGAGGTGGCGATCTGACGAATAAAATATGCGTCGTGGCTGATAAACAACAGCGTTCCTTGATATTGCCGCAACGCGCCGACCAGCGCTTCAATGCTGGGCATATCCAAATGGGTCGTCGGCTCATCCATTAAGAGCAGGTTCGGCGGGGCCAGCAGAAGTTTGGCGAGCGCTAATCGGCTCTTCTCGCCGCCGCTCAACACCGAGACTGGTTTAAATACATCATCTCCGCGGAAGAGAAAGGCACCCAGGATAGAGCGAACGGCTTGTTCGTTGGGCGGATTGGCAATATCTGAAGCCTCAGCCAGCACTGTCCGGCGCAGATCAAACATCTCGGCTCGATGTTGAGAATAATAGCCGAGCTCTACGTTGTACCCCAGCGTCCTCTCGCCTTTCTGGAGCGGCAACATTCCGGCCAGCAACTTCAAAAGGGTGGATTTTCCGGCTCCATTTGCTCCGACTAGCACGGTCTTCTGGCCGCGTTCGATCGTTAGATTGAAATTGCGATAGACCAATAGCTCACCATAAGCGTGTTCGACATGCTTGAGCTCCAATACTCTGGCCCCGCTTCGAGCAGGTTGCGGGAAACGAAAATGTACCGAAGCCGTCTCCGGCTCCGGCGCCTCGATTTTTTCCATTCGCTCGATCTGTTTGCGTTTGCTTTGCGCTTGAGCCGCTTTTGTGTTCTTCGCGCCGAACCGATCAATGAACGTTTGCAGCTTCGCTATTTCGCGCTGTTGATTTTTGAAAGCAGCGAGCTGTTGCTCTCGCCGTGCGGTCCGCTGCCCTAAGTACGCGTCGTAGTCGCCCTGGTAGTGGAGCAATTTTCCTCGGTCAAACTCGATGATCTTTCTTACGATCGCATTGAGGAAGGCACGATCATGGGAGACCAAAACGATAGCGCCCGTGTATTCTCGAAGATAATTTTGCAGCCATCCAACCGACTGGAGGTCGAGGTGATTGGTTGGCTCGTCCAACAGCAGAAGATCTGGTTCGGCAACAAGCAATCGGGCGAGATGCGCCCGGATAATCCAGCCACCACTAAATTCCGCAGCGGGTCGCATAAAGTCACGCTCGCGAAAGGCCAAACCGCTTAGAATTCTTTTGGCTTTTGCCTCCCGCTGGTGATCAAGATCTTCCACGATTTCCGCGCCACTCGAGTTTACTGATCCTCCGAACATTACGAGCTCGAGAATCGTCTCCTTCGCCGCCGGCAGACTTTCCTGAGGCAGATAGCCGATACGCGCACTTTTCTGGAGCGCAATGATGCCTTCATCCGGCGAATCCTGACCAAGGATAAGGGAGAACAGGGTCGATTTACCTGCCCCATTCGGCCCAATCAGACCGATCCGGTTTCCACGATTCACCTGAAGCGAGACATCCGAAAACAGTGTTCTCGCGCCAAAAGATTTGGTGACTTGCGAGATCGTGAGCATGGAGCGCGTAGCTTACACGAAAGCGAGGGCAATAAAAGTTGGCGGTTTTCTAGGTCGGGCGAAAACCTCGGCAGCTCCCCGCCCTACCCGTTATTGGGCCAACTATTCCGGAGATTTTTTCTGGACCGTTCTACCGGATACTCGGCGCCTCCTTTCAGTCCCGCCCAAATGATGCGGTTGAATGCGTCAGGATCGCCGAGGTTATCTTCCTTCGAAAAATCAAATTGTTTGGTCTTTTCCGCCCAATAAGCAGCATCATGAGTGGGATGAAGAATCGCGCCCTGCTTCTTCGGAACCGGGAGCTTCGTGTCGGTCAGGTAACTCGATGGTTCAGCGTGGAAATCCCAATCCTTTTGGTTCAGATCAAAAATCTCTGCCATCGGTCGCGCCGTCGCGGTGTGAAGATTCAGATGCTCTAATGCCAGTATGTCTTCGATCGTTCGAAGCATACTGACTGTAGTATAAAACTCCGACACCACTTTCCCTTGCTTGACATATGGTCCAATAACGTAAGCCGTGGAACGATGAGCATCGACGTGGTCTTCCCCGGATTGAGCGTCGTCCTCGAGGATGAAAATAAGTGTGTCCGTTTTGTATCGACTGTTCGCAATCTTCTCTACTAATTTTCCGACCGCGTAATCATTATCGGCCTGCTGCCGCTCGGGCGTATTCACCTCATCGATCGCGGTTCCAAATGATCCGGTATGATCGCTGCCCAATCGCACCAGGCTCAGCGAAGGAAGGTTGTTGTTCTTTACGAACTCATCGAACTCACGCTCCCACTCCGCTTCCCGCCAGTAATCCGGAAACGCCTGATCGAACCCGCGATAGTAAACATCAGTCGTCTCGAACAGTTCCGCCTTGGTCGGATAAGCGACCGCCAGCTTCTTTTCAAAAGGATGGCGTTCCAGTGGAATGTTATCAGGTGGCGGAAGGACATAGCGACTAACGTCAAGGAAGCAGCCGTAGTTGCGTACCGTCTTACCTCCACGCAAAACCGCATTCCAAATATAGCCTCGACCAGGTTCGCTCCCTCCCGCTCCATCCGGGGCCGTCACGTCGGCGGTTCCGGGCAATAGGTTAGGATCTTCCGGCGTAAACGGGTTCGCGGCGACTCGAGAAGCCAGCGAGCTCAGACCTACATTGATATTTCGGTTCGTCCCTTCGTAATCATAGGTCGTTCCGCGATCGGAGTATTCGAGACCGACCGATTTGACGCCGATATCGCTTTCCCGTCCGGAGGTACTCCAGGGCCATCCGTTCGCGCTGACATCGCCAGAATCGTAAAAGTTATCGAGGCACACAAACTGGCTGGCCAGGTGGTGAAAATTCGGAGTCACCGCACCACCGAATTCGGCCAATGTGGTATCGCCGTTCCCGCGGTCAAGGTCTCCTAAGATTTGATCGTAGGTCCGGTTTTCCTTAATGATGTAAACGACGTGCTTAATCCTGCGTCGGAGCTGGGCGATGAGCTGTTGGTCCGATGGGCGCGGTTTCGCCGAAAGCAAATCGTTTTCCACCACTCGTCGCGTCAGATCGGACAGTGCATGAGCATCGGGCACTGGAATGGTCAGCAACGATGATTTCAACAACTCTTCGACGTAATGGCGTTGGTCCACTTTTTTCCCGCCATTGGGACCGGTGCGACTCTTCCCGTGGAGAATGTACAAACGCTGACCATCTCCACTCACCGAAATGGAATGCGGATAAAAGCCAGTCGGAACCAGTCCCACCACCTTTGGCTGGAGCGGAACGCCCTGAATTACGGCGATTGAGTTCAACCCTCCGTTCGTGACATACAACACATGCTCATCCGGAGAGAGAGCCAAGCTGTTTGGGCTGGCACCATGCAGCTCCCAGAGGCTTTCGGTCAACGCATCGTTGGTCGCTGCCGTCTTGATTGATCTGATGATCGCATTTCGGGCAGTGTCGATGATGTCAACGCTGTCGCTGTTATCCGCCGATGCATACAAAAATTTACCGGCGCGATCGATCAGTAAATGGTTCGGATTTCCAACCGTCTTAATCCGTGCCACCACGTTAGGCTGGTCGCTCAAATGAACCACGACGATCTCGCGATCGCGAATACTGGAAACGTAGGCAGTGTCATTTCCTTTGATCGCCACCCAAAACGGATACTCACCGCCAGGCGTTCCAGCTATGTTGGTGTCTAATTTCCCGGGACGCAGATCCAGCTCCTTCGTCACGGTTTCCGATTCCAGATCGATGACCGAAATGGAATCGTTGCAGAAATTTGCGACGACTAGAGTCTTTCCGTCGGCCGCAACTGCGATTCCGGCGGTAACCGGGACGAGCGCAGATTGTTTGAATCCAAGACCATTGCCGGCACTGTGACCTAACGCAATCGGAGAGCCGGTTTCGCTCCAGGATCCATCGGCTTGCCCGATGAACGTGTGAATATTGTCATCTTTTCCGCCCCCAACATAAAACTTCTTGCCACCCGGATCAAAAGCGATTCCGGCAAAGGTGTTCGACACTGGCAACACCTGTTTCTGCACTGGCGTGGGGCCGGCAACGTTAAAAACAAAAATGTATTGTCCGACATCTTTTCGTTTCTTGCCCTTTCCTCCCAAAAGATTGTACCCACTGGTTAGAGCCAACAACGTCTGTTGATCTGGGCTGATCACCGTGGTCATTCCACCGCCGGCAATAAAGGTCGGGAAATCGGCGAGTCCCGGATTTAGCCAATCAAGATGCGCGTCCGGCGCAGCCAATGGCGAGATGGTCTGTCCGGTCGGCAAAACTTCTGATTCTGACCCCGGTTCTCGATCGTCGCCCAGTATTGGAAACGTGAAAAAGTAAAAAAGAAAATAAGCGGCAGTTGCAAAAGAACGGCCTCGTACCTCAGTCTTCATGGTCCTGTAGAGCTATCGAAAATGAAGAACCGGAAGCAACGGCTTTCGGTTCGCGCCCCAATGTTATCGTTTCGCCAGTCGAGAGCGACGAAAGATTTGTAAAGAGTTGGAGTCGGCAGGGATCGAGAAAAACTAGTCCCAGAGGGGTTACCGGACTTTGAAATCGGCTCCGTCAGTAATGGTCCGGCAGTTGCCCGTGTGCATCAGCTTAAGGTGGCATCCGAGACTGAAGAGGCGCATGATTTTAGTGGTGTCCAGCGACCGCGCATGGGCAGCTGCCGGATCCCGCTACGCGTTTGTTTCCGCCGGAAACTCGAAATTGGTGCCGAGCTGCTCGCTTTAGGCTAGCGGACCAGTTTATCACTCGTTTCCGGCTTTCGTACCTGGCTACCTTCCTCGGCACAACCTCTGAGCGAGCCACCCGCTCCTTCTAGATTCTAGCTCCTAGATTCTAAATTCTAGTTCTTCGACTGCGCCTTTTCTTTCTCCAGCAGTTTTTCGAACTTCTCAACTTTCGGCGCCACTACCAAACGGCAATAGCCCTGAGTCGGATTCTTGGAGAAATAATCCTGGTGGTAGTCTTCCGCCGCATAAAAGTGGGTCAGCGGAACGATTTCCGTAACGATAGGATGCGGCCATTCCGACTGCACCTCCCCTTTCACTTTATCGGCGGCCATCTTTTGCGCATCGTTCGTATAGAGAATAATCGATCGATACTGAGTGCCAACATCCGCGCCCTGGCGATTCAATGTCGTTGGGTCATGCGCTTTGAAAAATTTTCTCAGTAAATCTTCGTAACTGACCTTTGTCGGATCGAATTCGACCTGGATCACTTCTGCATGGCCAGTTTGATCGGAACACACCTGTTCGTAGGTCGGATTCGGCGTCTTTCCCCCGGCATATCCGGAAGTTACCTTCTCTACCCCAGGGACAAGCCTGAACTGAGCGTCCAAGCACCAAAAGCAACCTCCGCCAAAAACCGCCGTTTCCGTGTGACCTTGGTTCATATCCGCTAACGATGTAACTGCCCAGCCCCCAAAACAAGCGACCAGAAAAAGTGTCCGCCAAGCGCGCATAGGCGTAAATAGGATTCGACTACTTGAACAGCTTCAGATATTCGCCGTATCCTTCGGCCTGCAATTTATCAACCGGGATGAATCGGAGCGCGGCGGAGTTCATACAATAGCGCTGACCGGTGGGTTGAGGGCCATCATCGAAGACATGGCCCAAATGCGCATTACTGGCCGTCGAGACCACCTCATCACGAACCATGCCATGCGAGGCGTCTCCCTTTTTTTGAACCGCGTCTTCCTTAATCGGCTTAGTAAAGCTGGGCCAACCAGTACCCGAGTCAAACTTATCTTTGGAGCTAAATAGCGGCACACCGGTGATGACATCGACGTAGATCCCGTCGGCGTGATTGTCCCAGTAGGCATTGCGAAAAGCGGGCTCGGTTCCGCATTGCTGCGTCACATAATACTGCTCTGGAGTCAGCTTTTTTTTGAGTTCTTCTTGAGAGGTTTTTGACATATCCGTTGAACTTTGGCCCCAGACTGTCCCGGGAGCAATTGCTGCGATTGCAAAGAATAGAACCGATATTCTCATACTAGGCGTTTCTAGAGATAAAGAGACCCCCGATTGAGATTTTATTCCAGATACGATTGGAGCGCCGGTAACGCCGGTAACGCCGGGAATGCCAAACGCCGAAACGGTCTTTCAGCGGCGACTGTCCTACCCAAGTCAAACGTGTACCGGCTCGAGAATACTTAGCCGCAAGCAATCAAGCGAAACTGACCATTAAGCGCAGTCGCCACCGCGTGGTTCGCGAAATTGCGGCCAAATGCCCGAGAACGCCGCTAACGCCGACATGCCGACAACGCCGGGAATGCCAAACGCTGAAACGGTCTTTGGTAGCGGCGGCTGTCTTACCGAAGTCAAACGTGAACCGGGTCGAGAATACTTAGCCGTAAGGAATCAAGCGAAATTGACCATTAAGCGCAGTCGCCACCGCGTGGTTCGCGAAATTGCGGCCAAATGCCCGAGAACGTCGAAACCGCCGGTGACGTCGGGATCAGCCCCGGAGGGACCTGACGAAAGTAACCCAGTATCCGGCAGCTGCGCTAGCTTGACTTCTGGCCTTTCGACAGCTCGTTCATCAGGTCCAGTTGGATATGCTGCAATTCGAGGAGTCTGCGCCATTGGTGTTGGCGCAACTGATCGATCTTCGCGATGAGAGCTCGAATTTCGAGTTCGGCCTTCAGGTTCACCTTGTAATCCTCTTCTGCCCGCAACCTGTCGCGATGCTCCTGCCGATTCTGACTCATCATAATTATGGGAGCCTGAATGGCAGCAATACAGGAAAGAATCAGGTTCAGGAGGATGAACGGAAAAGGATCAAATGGTGTCCTGACATGGAGATTGATCGCGATCCAGATCGTGAGGATCGCGGCGAAGCTCAGAATGAAGGCCCAACTACCCCCAAAATCGGCCATCTTGTCGGACAACATCTCGCTAAACGTCCGGCGGCCGAACTGTTCGTTAAGGTTGCTGGCCAAGAGGTCCGATTCATGAAGACTCCGCAGGACCTCTTCTTCTAACGCTGTGAGTTCGCCTTTTTCCTCCTCAATCAAACTCTGGGTATAGAGGCGGCGATATCGATTAAGATCCTCCTCGCAAATTAATCGCCTATCTTCGATCGCCGGGTGATCTTTTTCTATCAGCGCAGAAACTCCGGGGCGCACCATTTCCAATGGGATCAGGTCGTTCGAGTCGAAAATCCGACCGCAGATCTGACATGGCGCGTCGGATGGATGAATCGGTGGTTTAGCAGGTTCTTCGGGCATAGGCAGTTAGCACCGTTTTAACTCCGGCTCATCGATCAGTCGAGTATGGATGCTCATCGCCGCCGAAAGCGCTTACGCAACTGCATGCCGGCTCTTTTTACTTCGTCCGGAGTTGATCCGAGAACCGCGCTCAAGTGCGCCTCTGATCCCGAGAGGCTTTGCCAATAAATCTTGCTGACAAAGGTATAGGCTTGAGCGCCGATCCATGGATCCGGAAGTAGCTCAATCGGCAGAAGCGGATCATGAAGGACGATTCGGCGGAAAGCGTGGATCAGTAACGTACGAATCATAAACCATTGTTGCGGCGCGATCACATCCGGCTCGTCTGAGAGTCGCCGCAACGTCGAGCATCGCCGCAAAAATTCGCGATAGCCATTGATGACGGCAGAGAGATCCCATAAGCCCTTGACTAGATCAGATAGACTGCCTAGATCAGCGGAGTTGACGACCTGACACGCGGCGACCTTTCTGCCGGCGTCCAAGCGATCAAGAACCTCCTCCAGCGCGGCCCGATCTATCTGCGGATGTGCGAGCAGATTGGGGGCTAACTGCCGCAGACCCTGCCATTCCAGTTCCCGGCGCAAGCGAGTCCTCAGTTGCGGGGTGGTGCCGTTTGCCGGCAAGACTATTAACGTCCAGCGCCCGTTCCATTCCGCCGTTTGTCGCCGGTATATTTTGCCATAGGCGAGCGCAAAGCGGCGCTTTCCGGATTCGGTAAGTTGATACGAGCTTTCCCGACCATATTTTTTTGGCTGAAGCCACTGTTCTTGCACCAGGCGGAAGACGCTGGTTCTGACCAAACGCTGATTGATGCCAAACGGAGCGAGCAGATCGATCAATCCCTTAAGACGAATCGATCCGCCGTAAGGTTGGATTGAGTCTCCGAAAATGGTCACCACGAGTGATTTTGCCCGCGGGGGGTCGTTTGCTAATACGCGCTGGATCCATTTTTGGATCGCTCGACGGGTCGCAGAAATAGAAGGAAAGACCGCGGACACAATATCTAGAGGCGATCAGATCTGATACAGCATTTGCGTCAAAGCCGCAATTCTTGTATCATAACCACTGGAGCTTTTCTCCCCTTTTCCGTTCCATGTACACTCAGATGGTCGAAGTCGTTGGCGGGCAGAACGGCGAGACTGCGCAAGAGCGCCGTTTCCAAGCAAGAATCGACGCGGGCGAGACGATCGAAGCCAAAGACTGGATGCCCGAAGGCTACCGGCAAACGTTGATTCGCCAAATTTCGCAGCATGCTCACTCGGAAATCGTGGGACAGCTACCCGAGGCCAATTGGATCACCCGTGCGCCGACCCTGCAGCGCAAGGCGATTCTGCTGGCGAAGGTACAGGATGAAGCCGGGCACGGCCTTTACCTGTACGGAGCCGCCGAGACGCTGGGCGTTTCCCGGAGCCAACTAGTGGATGATCTTTTGGCCGGTAAAGCGAAGTACTCGAGCATCTTCAACTATCCGACTTTGACCTGGGCCGATATGGGAGCGATCGGCTGGTTGGTCGATGGCGCGGCGATCATGAATCAAATACCGCTCTGTCGCTGTTCCTACGGTCCATATGCGCGGGCCATGATCCGCATCTGTAAGGAGGAAAGCTTCCATCAGCGTCAAGGCTTTGAAATCATGACCATCTTGTCACGCGGAACAAGTGCCCAAAGGGCGATGGCACAAGATGCTTTGAATCGTTGGTGGTGGCCTTCGCTCATGATGTTTGGTCCACCGGATGCCGAGTCCCCGCATACGGAGCAATCAAAGCGCTGGAAAATAAAGCTGCTTACGAATGATGAATTGCGGCAGCGTTTCGTCGATCAAACCGCCCCGCAAGCCGACTATCTCGGGCTGAAAATTCCGGATCCTGCTCTGCGCGGCACCGCGGACACTGGTCATTACGAATTTGGACAAATCGATTGGGCCGAATTTTACAACGTCATTAAAGGAAATGGACCTTGCAATCGGGAACGGCTGCGGGTTCGAAAAGCAGCTCACGATGATGGTGCTTGGGTCAGAGCCGCCGCAAGCGAGTATGCACGCAAGCGGAAAGGGCTACCTGCGCTTGAACAGCAGATATAGAAACGCGAAAACCATGGATGACTGGCCTCTTTGGGAAGTATTTATTCGAAGCCAAAATGGCTTGGCGCACAAGCATGCTGGGAGCCTGCACGCACCGGACGCAGCATTGGCCGTGGAGAACGCGCGCGACGTGTATACCCGACGGAATGAAGGCGTTAGTATCTGGGTAGTGAGATCCACCGATATTTACGCCAGCGATCCCGGCGAGAAGGAAGAGCTATTCGAACCCGCTAAGAGCAAGGTCTATCGGCACCCGACGTTTTATAAGGTGCCGAAGGAGGTGAAACACCTGTGAAGAAATGCGGAATGCGGAATGCGGATCGCGGAGTGTTAAATCCGAAATCATTCCGCGATCCGCATT
>JBEEIB010000266.1:0-4230 GCA_041167675.1 Verrucomicrobiota bacterium | reverse complement strand
AAGCAGAAGCAAACTAAAGCAGCTTATCGCCAAGAATATTGAGGTCGAGCGCCCAAAGATGAATGCGGATTCCCTGGCGGAATTGGTCTTGACCTTTTTTACCGGACTCAGTATGGAGCAGAACCTGAGTTCGAGCCGACGCTCCATCGTCCGCAAAATCGACGATCTGATGAGCATAGTGCGGACACTTTGACGAATAGATTTGCGGAGTTACGCTCGCCAATTTTTTATAGCCAGCGTCATTACTCGAGGGCTCGCAGTTCATTGCGGCCGTTTTCAACGCGCGTATCGCGTCGGAGTTCTCGGTGGCAATTCGATCATTTGATCACGTTTCCGGCAGTTTTAACGGTAAGGCACCCGATTGACGAAGAGAGTCCGCTTTTCGGGATGACCTCGGAAGACTTTCGGAGACTGGGCGTCCGCATTATGGCCTCCATTGTTGGTGTTGACACCGTGATGTTGCCCCGGTCCAAAGCCACTCGGATTACTATTACGATCAGATTAAGTGGGATCGACGTTTCGTTGAATCCATAGTCAGAGTAGGGAACACGAATGGACAGTCGACTATGGCAGAATTGACGAAACCGAAGATCTTGATCCGATTTAGATTTTGAATTGTGTCGCAGATCGAAAGCTCGAGCAAAGCCTCAAAGAAAAATCGACTAGCCCAAAGGAAGGGGTCATGGCGGAGCAAACGCTGAGGTCGTTCTAATTTTGCGGTTCATCTGCGCTAGACGTCAAGGAGGCGATTCCCAACTGCTACGTTGTTTGCCGTAATTGTGGAGCTGAAAGTTCAGAAGCCGAAGCATCCGAACTTGCATGTTCTCATTGGAAAACTCGTGCAATTAATCGGCGGCGAGGAGGTCCTTTAATTCTTTTTTCATCCCCATCAATGGAGGGTCCAAAGCGGAAACGGATCTCCGATGTTAAAGCCGGGATTTTGATGATAGACCAAGTCAAGCCGGCCGCCCTTGAGGGAACCGCTGTGGGGTTTGATCTCTCCAAAGGCAAGGGTATTAAATGAGCCTCGATATTTCGGACTGATTTGAACGATCACTTGATACTGATCACCTCGTTTCTCGAACGCTGTCACCTTTGCAAGAATCGGTGTCATCCCTGGAGACCCTTCATGTAGCCTCTAGGCCTTTCAGCCAGACTATTTAGGGTTCCTCTTTTCCCAATTATGTTTCAAGCCAAAAGCGATGTCCGCTCTGGGTTGAGCACTCCCTGCAGGGAGCCCCTGAGCGCGCCAGTAACGCAAGTACGCGCGCAGGCTCTCGAGGAATTCGAAACGGGGTTCAGACGTTAGCGATTTTTCGCTAACGTGGACGGGGCGCAAGATACCCAGCCGGGTGAGCGCGACGATCTGCGCTGGCGTCTCGTCGAACGCGTGGGCGAGTTGCTTAGCGGTAACAATCTGTTCGGCTGGATCGAAGTCGGACATAGGGGAGGTATGTTACGCGTAAATTTACGCGTAAGGTGGATCGCTGCAGTTTTGCTAAAGTAGGTCGCCGCCTAGAAAAAAACTATCATCACTAAGGAGAGTTTTTGTCGGTCGTCCCTCGCGAAGTTCGCCTGCGTCCTTGAACAATCGGCAAATAGGGATCACTGCTGGCGCCATGTCAGGGCCGATATCGCCGTGTACGTCCCTTGAAAGCGGACGTTTTCATTAATGAAGAAAAGAAGATTGAAGCGTCGGTGCTCGGTTTGGCCACATCAAACCAGTCAGAATCAGGATTGAAATCGAAATCTGCGCAATCGGGTCAGCACACGAAACGGAATTTTAGGTACGGTAAGGAGCTCTGTCTCCTCGTGGGCGGCCGTGCGACGGCGCGCCATGAAGAACGCTGGACTTCCACCAAAAAGCAGCGGGGTCAACCAGTGTTCGCGTAAAACGAGCTGTAATCGAGTTCTGGAGCGTTTTTCTTTTAGTCGAATGAACCCTGGAGGGTCGGAGCGTACACGGTTGATCCTTAAGCGGCTTCTCTCGCGCCTTCGTAGCTGTTCCGGGCCGTAACTCCTTCGGTGCTGGCGTCGGCTAATAATTTGTCAAAGTCCGGATCTTTGCGGAGCGGATCCCAAAATGGAGCTGTCGAAAGAAAGGAACTCCGATGACGCGCGATCCGGGCGGAAATTCCGCAACAATTTCGCTGGATGTTCTCCTATCCAAATGTGCAATCCTGTAGTCGGGTGCCCAAGGTGGGTCGTGTTACCCTCTTATTAAGCCTCCGCGCCCGGCCCATGCGCCCGCAGTAGCTCAGCAAAGCGCGGCATGAATGTGTCGGTATCATCGGCCTCCGTCGCCAGTGCGACCATGTTCCAGCGCCGTCGCAGACCATGGGCTGAGAGAGCCAGGCCTCGCTGGAAGGGGAGACTGGCTAGGCGGATATGGGCCCGAAGACTGCAGTTCTGAAGAGCTGCTGTTTCTCCGGCTTCAACCGCAGCTTTGAACGGTTTCAGCGCATCCCAGATATCCAAGACAAGACCGGGAAGCCGATCATGATACCAACCGCCAACGTTGCCATAAGGTAGTCTGCCAAAGTTAGCTTTCTCATTCTATCAGCTTGTATGCTTGGACCATCGCTGACTCGCAAGAATTCTCCCAGCCGCTGGAATGGATGCCAAAGCCCTACCGGAAGTGCGGAGCGAGCGGGCCGACACGAGAGGCCGCCAGTAGGGAAACAGCAATGGACCTACTACTTGCATAAACACCATGAGGAACCGCCAAAAAAGTGACGGTGCAGACTTTCATTCTCGTTCCCAGCTTTCTTCGTCCCATCCTTTTTAAACCAAGTAAGCCAGCTTTGTCTTTTCATTTGTAGCGGTATGGTGTTGGTACGGGAACCGTCTTATAGTGCGGAACGAAAGCCGTCGTCTTAGTCCGTGGTGACGTACATAGGACCGTGAAAAGAAGAAAGATTGGGATAGCGACAATCAGCCTAGAAATGGTTCCAATGATAGACCACCCTTGCCACTGTTGGGTTTGACCGGCGAACGGTAGGCACTCCATTTTTACTTTTCTAGTAGATCCGCGCACCCATCGGCCAAGACTTGCACTAACACTTAGGCATCATTGGTCGAATCGATTGGGCCACGCCCCAGCGTAGAGTATAGAGCATCTTTCAACCAATAGGAGGCGGTTGGATCAGGGGTTACTTTCCTTCTCTATTATGTAGATAGTCCGAAGTGATTATATTAAATTCTCCTTTTCCTTTTGCACACCAAGCTATCAGTGCTACTCGCCCGTCCAAATGTGCTGAGTAATCAACTTCTTTGACTGTGGTAGCGGTTTTGGTCCAAACATAACCATTGTCATTCAGCCGCAATAGAGTCTTTATCTCTTGATTAGTAAACGCAGAATCGTTCTTTTTAGTGTAGGTGATCCAAGCCAGTTTGCCTTCGACAAAAATAACAATTGATTGAAAAATCGCCTCCAGTACTGCCGCTAGGTGCGTTGGCGAATTCGTAGCACATACTGTTGTCGCTACTATTATTGAGCCAGGTACGAGTTATGTTTGAGAAGATCAGCAACGGCCAGCAAAACGAGGGACGAAACGGATAATAGCGACCAGAGCACGGCTCTGAATCTCCAGAAAGCCAGCCGACACCCGGAACTTGTGAGGATGGCCCACATATAGTTCATATAGTATCGAGTTCTGCGACAGGTCGTCAATATCGTCAGCAGCCGATCTCCGATTTCCGAGCAGATGCTGATTTGAAGCGGTTTGCTATTTCCACTTCGAGTGGCTAGCGATCTTCGCGTACCTTTTGCCTCTCCGAATTGCCAAGATGAGAGGAAATGTGACCATAACGGTATGCCTTCGGGAAGATCGTTTTACCAGCGCAGACCGGAACGTTACGCTAAAGAGAAGAAGGAGTTTCAACGGCTTGTTGATAAAATAAAGCAGCTAGCATCGGAACATGGCTACACGAACCAACAGATCGCGCAGCAAATTTTTTGCGAAAAGAAAGTAAAATAACCTTCGACCGGAAAAGCGCCTCGATCCAAAGACTGACTCCAGAGCAGAGGCTCGGCACCTTGGTAGAAGACGCTGGAGCAGAAGAAAAACTTCTGGTTTGCAAACAAGTTGCATGGCGAGGCAGATGCAGGCGGAGACAAAACCGCGTCGAGTTCAACCACCGCTAAGAGCAGGGCGCGGAAGAAGGCTATGGAACAGCTTAATGAGGAGCAGGTTGCACCGCATGCTTACTTCATCGGTGAACGTCGTC
>JBEEIB010000265.1:0-4501 GCA_041167675.1 Verrucomicrobiota bacterium | reverse complement strand
CCTGCTGTTGCAGGATCTGTTTCGCCCTACCATCCCCCATGCTTCATCATCTCGAATGCGCTTTCTGCGGAAAGACTCCCTGGCGGCAGCTACAAAACGTCTGTACCGAATGTGGTCGACCGCTGTTGGCCCGGTACAAAACAAGCCCGGATGAGGCCGAACGGTTCAAAGCATCGGTTTCGGGTCGTTCAGCTTCTCTTTGGCGATATCGCGAGATGCTACCGTTGCCAGCTGATCAAGAGATATTGACTCTCGGAGAAGGCTGGACGCCACTGCTCACAGCACCACGTCTAGCCGCGCGATGTGACCTGAACCGTCTCTGGGTCAAGGACGAATCGCAAAATCCCACGGGCAGTTTCAAGGCGCGGGGTATGGCGGTGGCCGTTGCAATGGCCAAATATCTTGGAGCCAAAAAACTGGCAGTGCCTTCCGCGGGCAACGCGGCCGGAGCGCTCGCCGCATATGCGGCCCGAGCCGGTCTTCCGGCATATCTCTTCATGCCTAAGGACACGCCACAAGCGAATATCATCGAGTGCCAGACAATGGGCGCTCACGTCACGTTGATCGACGGATTAATCACTGATTGTGGAAGAGAGGTTGCGCTCCGCAAAGAAAAAGAGGGCTGGTTCGATCTCTCAACGCTCAACGAACCGTATCGAGTTGAAGGCAAGAAGACGCTCGGATATGAGATCGCGGAACAGCTCGATTGGAAACTGCCTGATGTAATCATTTATCCAACCGGTGGCGGAACGGGATTGATCGGAATGTGGAAGGCTTTTTCGGAAATGACAGAAATGGGTTGGATCAACACTGATAGTCCACGCATGGTGGCGGTTCAAGCGGCCGGCTGCCAGCCAATCGTGTCCGCCTTTGTAGCAAACCAACGATTTGCCGAAGAACATCGTAACGCTGCAACCAAGGCAGCAGGATTACGCGTGCCCAAAGCAATCGCTGATTTTCTGATTTTGGATGCGATTCGCGCATCTCAGGGCGCGGCCGTTGCCGTGAGCGACGAAGAGATGCTGGAAGCGGCTCGGGAGATTGGCCACTTAGAAGGCATTTTTGTCGCTCCGGAAGGAGGTGCTTGCTATGCCGCCCTGAAAAAATTGCGAGCAGACGGCCAAATCCAACCCGAAGAATCGGTCGTCCTGTTCAACACCGGATCTGGACTAAAATATCTGGAGTGCTTTGCTCAGTAGTCACAAGAGGACGCAAAGACAGATTTTTGAACAGGAGATCACAGAGATCACAAAGGTAGGAGCGCTTGACCACGTCGAGACTCGAGCTCCCTGCTATCCGTGGAAATCGTTCAATTTTGGAAAGATTTTCGTACTGTTCCTCGGGAGGTCTTAGATTGCCGCAGGGCAGCGACGGGATAGGTGCGCGTCCTCGCGCGCCGGGAAAAATGGACCGCGGGGACGCGGTCCCTTCCTGCTACGGATTTTGCGCGGCTTTAGAACATGAGCACAAGCACCCTAAAGCAAAAGTCCCTCTGCGATCTCTCTGATCTCCTGTTCAAAAATCTGTCTTTGCGTCCTCTTGTTAAATGGCGTCATTAGACTTGACCTCGAGGAACGGCTCACTGGAGATTCATATATGGCATCTGCCTCTCATTCGTTCCCTCCGCAAATCGATAACCCGGCTATCCTTTCATTGATCGGCAGGACGCCGCTGCTCGAGATTACCCGTTTTGATACCGGTGTTTGCCAATTGTTTATCAAACTGGAGACGCAAAATCCCACCGGTTCGATCAAAGACCGGATGGCTTTGGCCATGGTCGAAGCGGCGGAACAGCACGGCGACCTGCAACCCGGCGGAACTATCATCGAGGCCACTGCTGGTAATACCGGCCTGGGGCTCGCATTGGTCGCCGCGGCCAAGGGTTACCACTTGCTGTTGGTTATCCCAGACAAAATGTCGCAGGAGAAAATCCTTCATCTGCGAGCCCTCGGCGCCAAGACGGTGATCACCCGATCCGATGTCGCCAAAGGGCATCCGGAATATTACCAGGACCTGGCAGCGACGATTGCCCAAGAGACACCCGGCTCCTTCTACGTAAACCAATTCGGGAATGAGGCGAATCCGTTGGCCCATGAGGAAACCACCGGACCGGAAATCTGGGATCAGATGGAGCACCGGGTTGATGCGGTAGTCGTCGGAGTCGGCTCGAGCGGTACCCTCACCGGGCTCAGCCGATTCTTCGCCCGGGTAGCGCCAAATTGCGAGATGGTACTCGCCGATCCCGCTGGCTCGGTTTTGGCAGACTATGTGAGAGAGGGAACAATGAACAAACCTGGCTCCTGGTTGGTCGAAGGAATCGGGGAAGATTTCATTCCGCCGATTGCCGATCTTTCGCGGGTTCGCAAAGCATACAACATCTCTGATCGAGAGAGTTTCCATGCTGCTCGCGAACTGCTCAGGAAGGAGGGCGTTTTTGCCGGCTCCTCTTCGGGCACATTGTTTGCCGCGGCGCTTAATTATTGCCGGGAACAGACTACGCCCAAGCGGGTGGTAACGTTCGCCTGCGACAGCGGCAACAAATATCTCTCCAAGATGTATAACGACATCTGGATGACGGACCAGGGTTTCCTGGATCGGGAGATGTTTAGCGATCTGCGCGATGTGGTTTCTCGCCGATATCAAGACGGAACGGTTGTAAGCGTAGGTCCGACCGATACGCTCCTTACTGCGTTCAATCGCATGCGAATCGCTGATATTTCGCAAGTACCGGTGCTGGACCGAGACCAATTGATCGGCATCCTGGATGAGTCCGACCTGCTAACCCGCGTTCAGAACGGTGGCGGTACTTTTCGGGATGAGGTTCGGACAGCGATGACCAATCGCGTGGAAACACTGGAACCCTCCGATTCACTCGACGCGGTACGCTGCATCCTCGACAACGGAAAAGTTGCAATCGTGGTCGAGCACGGTCAATTCGTTGGCCTCATCACGCGTATCGATCTTCTCAATTATCTGCGCCGTCGCATCTCATGAGCAATCCACCAAAACACGCGTTCGCCACCAGGGTCATTCACGCCGGCCAAGAACCTGATCCGTCGACTGGGGCGATCATGACTCCGATTTATCAAACGTCTACTTACGTTCAGGAAAGCCCTGGTAGACACAAGGGATACGACTATGCCCGGAGCATTAATCCGACGCGTTTGGCTTACGAGCGTTGCATGGCCGATCTGGAGAACGGAGATCGCGGTTTTGCTTTTGCCTCTGGTCTCGCGGGTATGGCCACGGTCCTAGAAACGCTCGAAGCCGGTTCGCATGTGATCGCCAGTGATGATCTCTATGGCGGCACATTTCGCCTTTTCGAACGGGTTCGTTCAAAGTCAGCGAATCTCGAATTCAGTTTCATCGATCTGACCGATCCGGCGGCATTGAAGAAAGCGACGCGTAAAAACACCCGGATGACGTGGGTCGAAACTCCAAGCAACCCGCTGTTAAAGCTAATCGATCTTGAAGCAGTCGCTCGCTTTTCTCACGAAAACAATCTGGTGACCGTGGCGGACAATACATTTGCCAGTCCCTGGATCCAGCATCCGATCGATCTGGGCTTTGATATCGTCGTTCATTCGGCAACCAAATATTTGAATGGACATTCCGACATGGTCGGCGGCGTGGTCGTTGTGGCGCCGGGAAGAGCAGCGCTGAGTGAGCGATTGGCTTTTTTGCAAAACGCGGTGGGCGCGGTGGCCGGACCTTTCGATAGCTTCCTGGCGCTGCGCGGGTTGAAAACGTTGGCGCTCCGCATGGAACGGCACTGCGCAAATGCGTCTGAGCTGGCGAGCTGGTTGGAAAAGCAACCGAAGGTAAAGCGAGTGAGTTATCCGGGACTCCCTTCCCATCCCCAGTACGCATTAGCTAAACGGCAAATGAAAGGGTTTGGTGGGATGATTACCATCTATCTGGATTCAGATCTGGCAGGCGCTTGCCGTTTCTTGGAAAATACTCGACTCTTTGCGCTGGCCGAAAGTCTCGGTGGAGTGGAAAGCCTGATCGAACATCCAGCGCTGATGACTCACGGATCGATTCCCAGGGAACAGCGGATCCAACTTGGGATCGACGACAGTCTCATTCGTCTCTCAGTTGGTGTGGAAGATGTCGAAGATTTGCGCTCGGATCTGGCCGAGGCGTTGGCCCATATTTAAGCGGGAGGGGCGCGCAGCCGGTCCTGCTTTGCCCGATATAAGCAACTTAAGCACAGCCGCTTATGTCTTGAAAATAGGGCCACTTAGGCAAGCACTTGCGAATTCAGGATATGACAAAGATCCAAAAAACTTTGTTCGCGCTCGCCACTGGGCTTGCTCTCGGCGCATGCAGTCATGAAACGGTGTACACCACCCCTCCACCTACGACAACCACGACCACGGTAAGACGGACCACCGTTACTCAGCCGGTCGTGCCAAGCACGACAACTACGACCCACACAACCGTGACCCCATCATATTAATCAGGAGCCGTTCCAGGGGTCTGTAGCCATTAGCCCTAA
>JBEEIB010000264.1:0-5471 GCA_041167675.1 Verrucomicrobiota bacterium | reverse complement strand
TGGCACACGGGAGGAAATGAATAATCTGATTCAGTTCGTAATTCGCACCGGCATCAAGCCCGAAATTGGTCAAGTCCTGCCGATGGATAGAGCGGAGGAGGCGATCCGCGCCATGCAAGAAGGCCAGACCCACGGTAAAACTGTCTTCACCCGCTAGAAGCCGGGAAGGAAATGGTGGCTGTTGCTCCCTTGTTTGAAGTAGAGATTGATGAGCCAGGAACGAGTTACGATCTTGGTCGCGGGAGAGAAACCCGCCGATCTTGAGAAAATTGCAATCTGTTTGCGGGCAGAGAGATTCAACGTGCAAGCGGTATCGGACCGGACAGCTATCATAATTGCTTGCACGCAGTGAAACTCCCGACCTGATTTTGCTCGATCTAAACTCATGCTTTGATATTTGCCGAATGCTAAAACGTAACTTCGTGACCGAACCTATTCCGATCATCGCGCTTCTCTTTCCTGCGGAGGAAGTGGATCGAGTTGCCGCGCTGGAGTTAGGTGCGGACGATTGCATGGCCAAGCCGTTCAATTTTCGCGAATTGACCTTGCGCATTAAGTGTTCGCTAAACCGAACGGAGGATAAGAAGGGCAAAGCACGTTACAAAAAGGCACAATATTTATTCTGCCTTGACGCGACGATCCTCTGAAACAGGACAACAGTAGGTACAGTTACTTCGTTTTCTCGATCATTAGCGACTCAACCACGATTGTATTTTCCGGAGCGCACACAGAGGTTTCGGACGAAGCAAAAGAAGCTCAACTTGAGGTGGTGTGTGATGTCGATAGGGGAAAGCTGCTGTTCCTAACTGCCCGGCGGTTCATCAAGGTCTGCAAGTGGATCGAGCAAGGTGAAAGCGCGAGCGAGGCGTGCCGACTAGAGCTAGTCACCTATCAAGGCTTCCGGCAGCACGTGAAGCGCAACCCAAAGTACCAGCGCCGGCTTAAAGAGGCGGAGGAAACCCGGGAAGAATTCTTGCGTCAATACCACATTGCAAATATTCGGAAACACGCGCCGCGGAACGTGCTTGCAAGTTTGTGGTGGTTATAGCGGGGTATCCGAACCATTAGCGTTGCACGACGTTTATCGGTCGAAGGGTTCAACCGATCGGTGACAAGATCGACGAAAGTCAGCTCCGCCGACACTCAGAACTGATGGAGGATTTTCGGAAAGAGAACCAGGCAAAAACGCCGGCGCAAACTGTCGCTCTTCCGAGCTCCGAAAGCGCCGCTGGCTGAACGAGTCAGGAATCGAACTAACTTTCGTTTCTCCTAGGGAGTCATGACGCTAGTCATAACATCATGCTCGAATCACAACACCCCGCATCGTTACTCCGTCCAATTCTTTAGTCGCGGGTTTTCCCCGAATCTGTGGAGGCTCATCGACCCAGTAGGAATACTCCTCAGAATATCGATCAGGAGTAGCGAGCGTTGCTCTTAAGTCGCGTTCGCAGATTTTCTCGAGGGACATCGCCGTCAGTGGCCTTCTCATCTGCCGTTGTTTCCTCGGTAGGTGCTAATTCTCTGACCGGTTACTCTGGCGAAAGCTTCTTCTCGCGTGGAGCCTCATCTCTAATTTTCTTCGTAGATAGGGGACTGCATTTTAGGCATGTACGCCTTTAAACATTGCATAAGACCGTTGGAATAACTCCTTGAAGCAAGAAGATGGCCCTTGAACAGCCCTGATCGCTTTTGTAGAAGCTGACATACACAACTCATCCCCCCATATGCATATGCCTCGTTGCGTTTTTCTCTCTTGTTTGTTCTCTGTTGGCGCGGTCGGTGTGATTCACGCGATGCAGCCCGACTTCGGACCGAGCGTGATGATCTTCGACCCCAGCATGCCGACGAGTCAGATCCAGGCAGCCGTCGACGCCATCGCCAACCAGCAGGTTGACAACGAAATGGGCACGCAGCGCTACGCACTGCTGTTCATGCCCGGCACCTACGGCAGCGCTGCCAGCCCGCTCGACTTTCAGGTGGGCTACTACACCGAGGTGGCCGGCTTGGGCGCCTCGCCGACCGACGTTACCATCCACGGCCACGTCGATGTGTATAACCGGTGCTTAACCCCCAGCAACTGCATCGCGCTCGACAACTTCTGGCGCTCTCTGTCGAACCTCACGATCAACGTCGAGGGTCTGTCCGGCTGCCGTTCCTCGGGCGACTTCTGGGCTGTCTCGCAAGCGGCGCCAATGCGGCGGGTCAACATCACCGGCGGCAACCTCACGCTCATGGACTACTGCACTGCCGGTCCGCAGTTTGCGAGTGGCGGCTTCATCTCCGACTCCCACACTGGCTTCATCATCAATGGTTCGCAGCAGCAGTTCCTCGTGCGGAACAGCGAGATCGGAGGCTGGTCCAACGGCGTCTGGAACCAAGTCTTCTCCGGCGTCGTGGGCGCCCCACCCCAGTCGTTCTCCGCCACCCCATTCAATCCCCCGCCATACACGACGCTGGCGGCCAGCCCGGTGACCAGGGAAAAGCCGTTCTTGTATGTCGACTCGTACAACCATTACAAAGTCTTCGTCCCGGCCCTGCGCCGTGACTCCCAGGGCACGACCTGGGCCAACGGGCCTGCCGCCGGTTCGTCCATCCCGATCGAGAGTTTCTTCATCGCCAAACCGACGGACTCTGCGAAGGCGATCAACGTCGCTCTCGCCAGAGGCCAGAACCTGATCTTCACCCCTGGTGTCTACCACCTGGACCGTACGATCGAGGTCAAGCGCCCTGACGCCGTGGTGCTGGGACTGGGCTTTCCCACGCTCGTGCCGGACAACGGGGTCGTGGCAATGTCGGTCGCCGACGTGGAAGGGGTCAAGCTTGCCGGACTGCTGTTCGACGCCGGCACCGTGAACTCGCCGGTACTGCTGCAGGTGGGCACCGAGCATGCCCACAAGAGCGACCCGGCAAACCCGACGTCGATCCAGGACGTGTTCTTCCGCATCGGCGGCGCCAGCCCAGGCAAGGCCACGACGAGCCTCGTCGTGAACAGCGACAACGTCTTGCTGGACGACATCTGGGCCTGGCGGGCTGACCACGGCAACGGGGTGGGCTGGACGCTCAACACCGCCGACACCGGCGTGATCGTCAACGGCGACGACGTCACGGCGTACGGCCTGTTCGTTGAGCACTACCAGAAGTACCAGGTCATCTGGAATGGCGAGAAGGGTCGCACGATCATGTTCCAGAACGAGATGCCGTACGACCCGCCGAACCAGGCGGCTTGGACGCACGACGGCGTCAACGGCTACGCCGCCTACAAGGTGGCCGACTCCGTCGAGACGCACGAGGGTTGGGGTCTGGGCAGCTACTGCTTCTTTAACGTCGACCCGACGATTCACGCAGCGCGTGGCTTCGAGGTCCCGGACGCGCCGGGGGTCAAGCTGCACGACGTGCTGACCGTCTCCCTCGGCGGTGTCGGCGTCATCGATCACGTGGTCAACAACACCGGCGCCGCAGCGCAGGGGCCGGGAACCATCCCGGTTAACCTGGTCAGCTTCCCGTGAAGTCGCTGGGTTGAGTCTGCGATGAGGGATTTCCTCAACCTGCATATCCTCTGTCATGCGTCGTCATGTCGGTTCCTCCAGTGGCGGTTCTAGGTCACTATTGGAACGTCATGTGGCATTTGCTGAACCGGTACGCGAATTCCTCGCTCGGCAAGGTAATTCTGCACTAATTTTGCAAAGGTGGTGTTTTGCTTCATTCGAAAGCCGAGCCGATCCACAACTCTCTACCACCCCAGGATCCATGAAAACCGCCACCAAATTTCCGCCGATCCCCGATAGGGTTTTGTCCACGTTGCGCTTCGTTCAAGCCGGCTTTGACTGTCACATCGTCCCGTACAGCGCCCAGGCCGCCACGGCGATCCGGCACAAGGCTAAAGAGGCCGGGCAAAGGTATGGCTGATGCAAACGGGGAAAGGTGAGCGCAATCCGTGACACACAAACTAAGGACGGTTGGCGCCTACGGGCAGCCGATTCAAATGACATCGACGGCCTTCACGCGTTGGCAGCCAGTCCGTTGGTATATCGATACCTTTTCGATGGAGCCCCGCCGGATAAGGAATATATCACGCGCCGGGTTGCACAGAGTGTTGCCAACGCAGGAGAGACGGGGCTCGGTATGTGGTTCTTGGAAGATGTTTCCACGCGATACGCCGGTTGTGTGGAGTTACGACCCTATCCATCCTCCAGATCCGCAGAACTCACCTACCTATTGGACCCTTGCAATTGGGGACAGGGACTTGCCCTGAGAATGGCGTGGACGGCGATCACTCACACCTTTTTGTCGTCACAAATTGACTCTGTCATTGCCGGCACCGATCTCGCCAACGCAGCTTCGATAGCCGTGATGCGACGTCTCGGCATGCGTTTCCACAAAGACGTTCAGTATACGCTGGGTGCTGGGGTGGAATATGTGATGCACCGGGATGACGTAGGGCTGCTGCCGAAACCTGTTTTGATATCCCTAGGCTGACAGCGTGCAGGCAAAGGCCTACGCGTCGCTGCAAGAAATCATCAAAGAGGGAGTCGGAATCCACGTCCTCCTGCGGCGCTCGCTTTTTGGCGACGGTATTCTGCGTACGTTGCTTCGGCGCGTTTCGCCCACAAAACCGATTTCTGCTCCTTTGCGACTCTGATGGCCTCGCAAAACGAGGATTCAATCTGGGTCTCGTCAGCGCCCATAGCCGTGAGAAAAACACCGCGCAGACGAAGAAGTAGGGCGTCGTAAGCACGATTCTCAAATCTTTCAGCAAGTAATTCTGCCCCCTTTATCGCTTAGAGCTTCGTAACTGCGCTCCGCCAAGTACAAAGCTTCAGCCTTCAGCGCTAGATTATATCCACCAAGGTCGAGAGCGCCGGTTGCTCGGAAATCTCTTATTCCTTGCTCGATGGAAAGAATACCTTCGGCGCTTTTACCAGCACACAAAGGATGAAGTAGCGTAACCGTTGATGATGATCTTTGCCTTTCTACCCTCTCCCTCTCGGCCTAAATGAGGTCACCACACCAAAAGCCTTGCGCCAAACCCTTTGCTTAGCCGTCTGGCTGCCATACCGATCAAAGTTCCGTTTCATAGCATCATAGGAAATCGCGGAATAGACGAAGGAGCTGATAGCTCCGATGGAATCGTCGCGTATCGAAGCTCACATTGGAAGGAGCAGAATCTGAAAAGATCGTCCCGGCGGGCCACAACTTAGTATCGAATACACCACCGTCGCCGAGATCATGCGAATCCTGGAGGAGAACATCGTGGGGGCTCGGTAAAAGCAATCGCTGTCGCCCGGCCAATTCCAGAGGTTCCACCGTTTGATCAATACGACTTTTCCTGCAAATGTGTTCATATCTTTCTGGATCATTCACTTGATCAGGCATGCGACTCCGAAGGCGGGATGTTTTGGAGCGCGTTCAGCGTCGCGGTTTTGTAGAGCACTCCGAGAGTCGGCATATTTAAGCAGGCGTCGACAAAGAGA
>JBEEIB010000263.1:0-7647 GCA_041167675.1 Verrucomicrobiota bacterium | reverse complement strand
CCTTCCAGGTGAAGAGCACTAAGTTGGTAACAGAGGCTTTTGCCGCTACCGGTCGGGAAAACAGCGAGCGCAGATTTCCCCTCGAGGATCTTAGAAATAATTGCTTCTTGGCCTTCGCGAAATGTATCAAACCCGAAGACGACTTTCAGCGTCGCGTGAATGGAAGTGTGAGGCGGATTCACCGTAGAAATCCATCGTTCCGTAAAATAATGCAACTTTCAAGCAATATGTTATAATATTTAACTGGCGAAGCCGGCATTGAATGTTTTCAGAGAAAAACGCCTGGCCCGCCCCCGATGCGGCCGCTACTCATAACGACAGGGCCTGGGGCCGAGAATTTTGATCTAATAATCGAAAAAAAAGCGTTGCGCCACGCCAAAGTCTACTCAATTAGTGGGAATAGTTCCCACCCTTCAGAGGCCGCCGTATTTCCATTTGAGACGCATTCCATGAGCACCAACAATTCTCCCTTCGCCGGTACCGGCAACAATCCACCTGCCTCGGTTCGCGAAATTACGCCGCGCGAACTGGCGCGCACCAAACCGCTTCCGGTCATAATCGACATTCGGGAAGAAGAAGAGTTCGTCAGCGGGCACATCGATGGAGCCAGGCACATCAGTCGGGCTACCTTAGAGCGAGGAATCCAAGACATCGCACCGGACCCGGCCATTCCGATCGTTGTTTATTGTGCGGTCGGCAAGCGAGGGCCTCTGGCCGCGGAGCAACTGCAACGGGCGGGATACCGAAACGTTTCTTCGCTGAAGGGAGGGCTGCAACAGTGGTTGGAAGCCGGCGGGATGGTGGAGTGTCCGAAAGGCAGATCCTTCGCCGGAACTTGGTGATCGGCGCGAGCGAACGTCGCCAACAGTCCTTCAAGATCAACATTGACATCCGCGAAAGAGTGTATACACACTAGTGTGTGCACACTCTTTCACTCGCCGGGTCTCAGTTCTGGTTTCTTTCCATCGTGATTGTCGGAGCTGATATCATTATCGCACTCCTTCTCCTGCTCGGCATACGACGCGCCTTGCTCACCCTCGGTAAGACCAAAGCCGATAACGTTCGCATCGTTTCGATGCTGGGTTTCGTTCTCTTCGGTTGGCTTGCCCTCACTTTGTTCCTCGCCGGGCAAGGGATTTTCCGCTCCGCCGTTAACCAGCCGGTGCCCTACATCGCCCTCGCCATTGGCATTCCAATCCTCGTTGGGGCGCTTTTTGTCCGAGGATCGAAACAGGTCCGAGAGATCATCGCCTCCGTACCCCAGAGTCAGCTCGTCGCTTTTCAATTCTATCGGGTACTCGGCGCCACGTTCCTAGTTCTTCATGCTGGCGGTCAGTTACCCGCAATCTTCGCCTTACCGGCCGGTTACGGTGATCTTCTGGTTGGTTTGGCTGCTTTATTGATTGGCACCCGCCATGCGGGCAACGACCAACTCGTCACGCTATGGAACTGGTTTGGCATCAGTGATCTCGTCGTGGCACTGGCGACTGGATTCTTGAGTGCGCCCAGCCGCTTTCAAATGTTTTCGCTGGATGCTCCAAACTTTCTCATTGGGTCCTTCCCGCTGGTGATGGTTCCGATTTTCGCGGTCCCGCTATCGATCGTGCTCCACTTAGCATGCCTTACCAAAATGTCTCCGGCGCTCCGTTCGGACACAAAACAAGCGGCAACTGCCTGATCTCCTCCGGCATCGCGATACCCCGTTTGCTATCTATTAAGACCACCAAACTGTATTGAACCTATGCCGAAGGAAGCTTCAGTAACTGCCCGGGATGCAGCAACTTCGTGCGCTTGTCAGAAGGTTCGCATGGCCGCCCGCGCAGTAACCCGTGCCTATGACGAGGCCCTGCGGCCTGTCGGACTGCGCAGCACGCAGTTCACCGTTCTGGTGGCGGCCAGTGTCGCGGACGGAATTCCCTTAAATCGGTTAGCGACCATGCTCGGCCTTGAGAGAACGACCCTCACGCGCAGCCTAACTGGAATTGAGAAGGAGGGCCTGATTCAGGTACAGAGTGTCGACGGCCGCACGCGGAATGTCGTGCTTACGCAGCGCGGCGCGGATCGCCTGGACCGGGCTCTTCCGCTTTGGGATCAGGCTCAGCAAAAGCTCCGCGGAAGACTGGGAGAACAAGGATGGTCGACTCTGCATGATAGCCTCACGAAACTCACCGAAGCTGCCTAAGGACGCCGGCGCAATGTTCGCTGCTATCGACTTTTCTCAGGCAGTGAGATCTCTCCCCTCGGTTCAGGATTCTCTGACTGACTCCCTTTTTACTCTTTCACTGAGCAGACTCCGGCAGATGAAGCCGTTAAATTCAGCGTTTCGGCGAGTCGCCGCAATTTTCCGCAAGTAGGTTCTTAAATCCTGGTTATCCAATGGCCTCTTTTTTGCCGTCGTGAACGCCAGAGCCTCTTCTCCAGCGTCGGGATCCATTCTGCGCAAAATGAAGAGGTAAAGGTTACGCAGGGCAATTCCTTCCTGATCGAGCTCCAAACCAATCAGCTCCGAGAGACTAGCACGCGCGATCCAATCTGGCCCGTATCCGCGCGCCATGAGATACTGCAGCAGTAACTCTTGTCTTCGTTCGAAGGCTTGCCCTAGAAATTTTTGGCGTATAGCGCTTAGATCATCATCTGTCTCTCCGGGGAAAGCATCACGGAAGTCCTGCCTAAGAGCGACACTTCGATTAATCAGATCTGCGCTAAAATGATCAGACAGTCTCACCGATACGTCTCTCACCCACTCCAGGGCGGTTACCGCATCTCTCATATCGCTAGCCATCAAAAAAGCAAAGTTAGGTGCACACCAGTAGGTCGGTAATCTGAATTCGATCTCAACCCGGTTGCTCGAATCGATCTTCAACTCGGTCACGAAGTCCAGGGAGACGACCGATTCGTCGATTTCCGGGTCAGTGACCGCGTCGAGCGCCGACCATACCTCTTCTCTTCGATCAAGACAGGTCATCTGAGCGATAACTGAAGGAAAACCTATGCGACCGGCGCAGTGGTCCCTGCAGGCTCTGCCTTCTCGGAGACCGGCAGACCGAACTGCTTGTTTTGCTCACCGATATCTATGTGGTAGAGCCGGGCCGCATTCTCACCCAAAATCTTCTTCTTCGTCTCAAGCGTGAGTGGACCGGTTTCTGCCGCGAGATCCTCCGGTAGTTCGAGATCCATGAACTTCTCAATGATCCATTTCGGCTGCCAAAGCGCGTAGTCGCTACCGAAAAGAATGCGATCAGGTCCCAACCAGAAGGTTAGCTCGCTGATAATTTCACTAAAGTAACGGGGACGAGCATGGATCAGTGCGATCGCCACGGCCAACCCGGCGTACACATTCGGTTCCTGTGCCGCGATAAACGTAAAATCGTTCAACCGAGGTAATCCACAATGTTCAACGATAAAATTCAGATCCGGAAAGAGCGACGCCACTTCGTCGACGTCGGCCACGTCGAAAGCATCCTTGTTCAGGGGGCGAATAGTCGGACCTTTATGCACGTGAATATTTTTGAGCCCGAGCTCCTGTGACTTCTCCAGGTACCGATATGACCAAGGATCAGTTAATTTCCAGCCTTTCGAGTCTCCTTTCCACTCTGCCGTATAAAGTTTGACCCCCCGCCAACCAAACTTTTGCGCGTCTTGCTCAAGCTGTTTCAGCCCGGCCTCTTCATTTCGAGGATCCCAAAAGCCGTTCGTAATCACTCGGTTCGGATGCTTCTTTCTGAACGCCTCATTTCGTTCCAAGTCGGAAAAGCCGTGGTGATAAAAGTCTCCCAGGTATTGAGGATTGAAAATCGCAAAATCAACATAACCATTTTCGAATACATCCTGCTCGAAATCTTCATCGGTATACTTTTGATATTTCTTGTACGGCCAGACGTATTCCTTTGGGCTGAGCTTATGATAATCGTAGAAGCATTTGATAAACTCTTCGCCGTATCGATTTTTGATGTTTTCGTCGCTGCCATCCCATAAATGGACATGGCCGTCGACGACAAAGATCTTTTCGCCGGATTTGGTAGTAAACATGGTGTTGCTAACGTGATCTAATTTTGGATTAAGGTACGAGTACCGCACGGCCCTTTATTTTCCCGTGATGTAAGTCATGCAGTGCTTGGTTTGCTTCCTGCAATTTATAATAGTTTGTTGCCAAGTTAACCTTCCCCCGATTAGCTAGTTCCATCAGCTCGACTAACTCCGAATAGTTGCCCACCAGATTCCCGATGATCCTCCTCTCGGTACAAATCATATCTAAGGCAGAAATCCGGATTTCTCCGCCATACCCGACAATGTAGTACGCACCGCTATTCCGGGTCATCGCTAAGCCCATCTCGATTGAGTTACCTTCTCCGACGAAATCGATTACCGCTTCCGCGCCTCTTCCGTCGGTTAAAACCTGGACCGCCTCGACTTGGTGTTCGTCGGCAGTAACGGTGTAATGAGCGCCGCACTCCTTAGCTAGCGAAAGCGCCATTTCCGAACGATCCACCGCGATGATATCCGCGGAACAGAGGGCGGCGAGGACTTGAATTCCAATATGGCCCAAGCCACCTACCCCGATCACCACGACCCGCTCCCCGGGCAGAAGGTGCCCAGCCGCTTTCTTAGCCACATGATACGCCGTCAAACCAGCATCGGCATGAGGAGCAACATCTTTGGGAGCCAATGTCCGTGGTAGCCTTATTAGCGAGCTCGCGCCGGTGCGCAACAATTCAGCATATCCTCCGTTTGTGCTGATTCCTGGAAATTCGCTGCCCTCGACATGCATGTCATTGCCGCGCCGGGCAGCGAGGGCATGACAGTTGGAAATGAGGGGGTGACAAATGACTGGATCTCCACGCTTAAACCCATCAACTGCCTTTCCCACTTCTTCGACCCACCCCGCATTTTCATGCCCCATAATGTAGGGCAATTTTACATCGACCTTCTGGCGCCAGATTCCTTCGATCACATGGAGATCGGTTCGGCAGACCCCGGCACCGCCGATTCGGACCACAACGTCCGTTTGGTTCTGGATTTCCGGTTCCGCCACTTCTTCTAGAGCGACGAAGTCCGGATTCGAGAGAGTGGTATCATACTGATGGAGTACCGCAGCTTTCATAGGCCAACCAGGTAAGCGGTGAAGGAGCGTTGCCATTGTCGCGGAACAACGGCATCAAAATGCAGAGGTATTTCTGACACGTTGCTTGGGGGGATTTGCTGCCACGAAAAACCGTGACCTCATACGTTAAAGCGCAAGCAGTCGGTATGCCACACCAATTTTTGGACCTCGAGATCCAATTCTGTCATGGGAAGATCGGCAATCGCCGAACCCCGTTGAGCTTAAAGCTCGTCTCAGATGATCAGGTTCGGGAATATCTAATTGGCGGAAAGATCTCAGAGATTCCAACGCCCGAGACACGATCAATGAAAGGCAGCCACATTTTCCGAACACCATTCCTCAAATGTTTTGGCGGAGCGTTTCGTTATTTGTTCCACCGCATGGGTCAGCAAACCACGAGCGCCAGAGCGCCGATCCTTCATTACTTCGACGAGTGCGTCGGCGACCGGTTCAGGTATACCGCCTTTCTTCATTCCTTCCCGCGCTTTTTCTTCCGCACATCCACGTATTCGAGGGGCCGGCCGACGACTCGGGCCAAAATTTCGACTTGCTCTGCCACCGTCAAAAGCTCAGGACCGGTAAGCTCGTAGGCTTGGCTCTCGTGACCGGACTCGATTAAGGCAGCCGCGGCCACCGCCGCAATGTCCCCAGGATGAATGGGGGCAACCGTGCCGGTGCCTCCAGGAAAATAGACTTTGCTTTGCTCCTTGATCGTTCCGGCCCAGCGTAGAGCATTCGACATAAATTGCCCGGCGCGAAGAAACGTCCAGGCAAGATGGGACGATCGAATAAGCTCTTCTTTCGCGTAGTGCCATCGATCGAGCTGGAGTCTAGGGCGCCCCGCATTCAGCGTGGAAAGTTTCACGACGTGCTTAACCCCCACGCGAGCTGCCGCTTCAACGACATTCTTATCCTGTTGGCCACCCATGTCTAGAACGACCAGGAATACCCGGTCAACGCCGCGAAGCGCTTGTTCCAGCGCCGCCGGTTGCCTCAAATCCCCCACCGCAATCTCAACCCGTTTTTCCTCCACCTTTTCTTTGTCGCGAACGAAAACACGAACCTGCCGCCCGCCTCGAGAAGCTGGGGGACAAGCTCACGACCGATAGTGCCAGTCGCACCGGTCACCAGAATCATAGAATCCTTTCTTTTGCCTGCGAAACCTAACCACCAATCACCAGCCACTTCCCAATTCCTCGCTACTTCGGAAGCTCGAGTGAGTATTTTTCCCAGTGATCCACGATTTCGGAAACCACCTTGTTTCCGACCCGGAACGCCGCTTCGAGACTAGGTAGAAACCCTCCTAAGTGTTCGGGGCTATCTTTTGTCGCCAGGCTCTGGGCCGGAGTTTCTCCCGGCGGCGGCTGATCGTAATCGCTGGCGGTGCGTAGAACCAGCACCCGGTTAAGATCGATTTTCTTGGCGTTCGACAAATTGGTAAGAGCTCGCATAATCCCAGAATCCTCACAGGCAGTAGTATAATACTGGCTCGCTCCCGCACTCCAGTATCGGACCCAATCCTCTGCCCATTTGCTCATCATCGCTCCTTCCCAGAAACGGCTGGTCGAAAGAGTTGCCCCCTTCACGATTTTGGGAGGCTCCTGGGCTCTGCTAAATCCGGTGTAGCCGTCGCGCATTTTCTTCATCCCTGGAGTGTCATCCAAAACGATATCCTGGGTGTCCCGGACCGCCCAATCGACCAAAGCCGGATTTAACAAGTATAACTGCTGCATGTCTTTTGGCCGCGGTTCCTCATACGGCTTCGTTCGCTCCCATGGAATCACCCCAGTCGACCAGCTTCCTGGAATTTCCCGACCATCGATTTCATACGCGACATCTCCATCGACGACACAATCCGCCCATACCGCACTGCCGAGACTGCCTCGGCTCGGATTAATCCCGGCGATTCCGGCTACGATCCAATACGCTCGGGAGAGATCGAAACGCGGATCCGTACCTAATGCCATCACGGAACTCGCGGCATTCGCTGTCGCCATTCCAGTAATAATGGCAATAACACCGGTGCCATCCGTTCTGACATCATGAAAGGCATTGGCCAGCGGGATAATGGTATCCATCTTTCTCCGTTCTACCCAATATTGGAATTCCCCCGGCGTATCTCCGGTATCACCGCCGATCTCGAAAGTTGTCAGGATTACAACCTTTACTTTTAGTGGGTGATCCGGAGTGGGTAGTTCGTGGGACAGATCATCAGCTTTGCTGGCTGACGCTAAGAAAAAAATCGCTAACAATAACCCCAAGAACCTCAACGGACGCCTCGATATTTGAGCGATCCACTGACTAGCTGGACACAATTTCGTCTTCTTTCGAGCAGACATGGTGGAGCTTAAGTTTGACGGTGGGACTTCGGCTTCCGAGCAAAATCGATACCAACTCGTATATAAAGAGAGACCGAGGGCTCGCCGAGTTGGTCTCCGTCCTATCTTTCCTCGGTCCGCAGATCTGAGGCTCTTGATGTGGATGCCGGTTTCAATTGGGACGTCGCCGATTCGGCGGGTATCCAGTGCGGTCAAGTTGCCGCCATT
>JBEEIB010000262.1:0-3319 GCA_041167675.1 Verrucomicrobiota bacterium | reverse complement strand
GGGAGCACGTCATGAAAATTCACTCCGAAGTTTGATAAGGTTTGGCTGGGGTTTTGTTTTCTTGTCTGACAGTCTATAATGTCTGTCAGATAGGAGGCTCCCATGACCATTTCCTTACAGGCATTGCGAGATCGACGCGAGCAGCTCGCGGCCAGTCTGGCCCGCGTCAAGGACCTGCGTCCCGGCTTTCTGACCGCGCGTTTCCGTAAGTGTGGCAAGCCGAACTGCCACTGCTCCCAGAAGGACTCCCCGGGACATGGTCCGTCTTATTCACTGACTCATCGGGTTGGCGGAAAGACGGTCACCCAGGTCATTCCCCAAGGCCTTGCCGTCGAACGTGCCAAAGCGCAGATCGCCGAATACCGCCGTTTCCGGAACCTGGTACGGGAATTGATCGTCGTAAGCGAGCAGCTCTGTTCCGCCCAGGTGCGGGATTTGCAGGGCGCCCCGGTGAGTCGGGCTAAAAAAAAACCTCTTCGCCGATCTATTGGCCAGCGACGTCGTTCAGGAGATTGAGACGCTTCTCGGTCGTCAGGCGGTGGAAGACCTGGATCTGGAAGCGCTGGAGCTCGCCGTGCGGCAACACGTCCTGCAACTGGCAGGAGCTGCAGTCGAGCAACGTCTCAATGCCGACACCAGCGACGAGCGAGGCTCACGAACTTGTTGTGGATGTGGGCAGCCAGCGCGATTTGCTGGGCGCCGGACCAAACAGGTGCAGAGTGTCCTCGGTCCCCTACGACTGGAGCGCGCCTACTATCACTGCGCCTCCTGCGGCCACGGCTACTGTCCTCGCGATCAGCACCTGGGCATAGAAAATACCTCGCTCTCTCCGGCGCTTACGCGCATGACCGGGACCGTGGGCGCTTTGGTAAGTTTCCAGGAAGGAAGTGAACTGTTGACCGAACTGGCAGGCGTGGCCGTGGACGCCAAGCAGGTGGAGAGAACCGCAGAAGCTCTGGGAAAAGAGATCGCCGAAGATGAACGCGCGCACACCGAACCTCTCGATTCTCTTTCTCTACCGCAGACCTTGTATCTCGGCATGGACGGAACAGGGATTCCTTTACGCGCCGAGGAACTCGTGGGCCGCACTGGCAAACAACCGGACGGATCGGCCAAGACCGGTGAGGTGAAACTTTGTACCATTTGGAGTGCGGAATCGCGGGATGAGGAAGGTATCCCCATCCGCGATGAAGGGTCGGTCACTTATTCGGCCGCTCTAGAAAGTGCTTCTGCATTGGATACCGCCGCCGAACGTTCTCCCTTTGCCCAGCGCGTCTGGCGGGAGGCCACGCGCCGCCGCTTCTGCCAGGCGCCACGCAGGATCGTGCTCGGGGACGGAGCCGTTTGGATTTGGAACATCGCCGACGATCAGTTTCCGGATGCTACCCAGATCGTTGACCGCTTTCACGCCAAGCAGCACTTGAGTGATCTCGGAAAAGCTCTTTATGGTCCCACCGCCCCACGGGCTGCTCAATGGGCGGAACGCCGGAAGGAAGAACTCGACACCGGAAAATTCCGGGCGCTACTCACCGCCATCCGTCGCCAGGTGTGCCACTCCGAGGACGCGCGTCGCTGTCTCCACTATTTCCAGACCAACCGACACCGCATGCGCTATCCGGAGTTCCATGCGCGAGGCTTGTGTACTTCCACCGGCGTTGTGGAGGCCGGGTGCAAGGTGGCCATCGGCACGCGGCTCAAACGCGCAGGAATGCACTGGACCGTTCACGGATCCAACGCCATCATCGCTCTCCGCTGTGCCAAGCTCAGTGGTCGCTTTCAGGACTTCTGGGAACGCAGGGCCGCATGACTCATCACTTTCCAGACGTGCACTCAAGGCAGGTAAGCCGAGAAAGACCTGAGCTGCAACAAGCATCGCCTGCAAGTAGCTGTCAACCCGCATAGGATCTCTGCGCGTGATCCAATAACTAGCTCAAATTCACTTGTCCGGTAACGGCGTTACTCGGGCATGTGGATTACTGCCGGGTAGCCCGTGATCCAGACACAATCCCGAGAGGCGCCGCTAATCGGTTGAGAAGGAGGTCATTTCTACGAATGGCTAACTATTAATCCGTTGAGCGGATTGGCCAATGAACCCTCGTCACTCGCTTTCAGTTTGCAGTGCGCCGGCGTCCCCACGCACCTAAGACTGTCACTCCTCGCGAAGAGCGGCGGTGGGGTCAAGACTTGACGCCCGCCACGCGGGTAGCCAGGACGCCATGGCGGCTATGACTAAGAACAATACCGCCATGGTGCTATAGGTTGCAGGGTCTGCCGGTTTCACCCCGACCAGCATGGTGGTCATTCCGCGGGTGAGGATGAAAGCTGCAATCAAACCGGCGACGATGCCGATGGCCGTGAGACGAAGTCCCTGGCCCACAACGAGTTGGAAAATATTGCTGGGCTGAGCACCCAAGGTCATGCGAACGCCAATTTCAGCGGTGCGCTGTCGCACGACGGTCGCAAGCACGCCGTAGAGTCCGACGCCCGCTAGCAGCGCCGCGATTACCGCAAACGTTCCGATGAGCAGCAACGAAAAGCGTGTGGAGGCCTGCGCCTTTTCCATGACAGCATCCATAGGCTGCATGTCGGTAATCAAGAGGTGGGGGTCGAAAGACTTAATGGTGGCGCGAACGTCGTTGGCGTATTTCGATGGATCGGTGCCGACTCGCAGAGCCCAGTGATCGGTAGCGCCGGAGCCGATGTAGGCGTCGGGCAAGTAAACTTGCTCGCGCCCCGGCTCGCTCAAAGATACACCGCGCTCATGGGCGACCACGCCAATGATTTCGACCCAGACGGGTTCGGGCGTCTGGATGCGGATCAGAATGCGCTTGCCGACGGCGGATTGATTGAGATACGCACGATCGGCAAGAATTTTATCAACGACGGCGTAGGTGCGGCCGGGCTGGTTGTCGTCGTTGGTGAAGGTGCGGCCTTCGAGCAGGGGAGTTCGCATGGTTTCAAAGTAACCCGGAAGCACGATGATCGGATCGACGGCCTTAAATTTGCTGGCGTCGGCGAGCGCTTCTTCAGTGCCCCAGCGAATCGGACTGAAGCCACCCGTGAGCGGAAATGGATTTGCGGCGGTCACACTTTGCACGCCGGGGATGGCGCGCAGGCGATCTTCAAGCTGGCGAATGGCGACCGCGCGTTCTTCCGGCTTTTGGAAAAATCGATCGGACTGAACTTGAAAGGTGAGGAGGCCGTGAGGATTAAACCCCGGATCGATGCGCTGCAATTCGAGAAAGCTGCGGAACATAAGTCCAGAGCCGATGAGGAGTACATAAGCGAGAGCGACTTCGAGACCGACAACGATTTTGCG
>JBEEIB010000261.1:0-7593 GCA_041167675.1 Verrucomicrobiota bacterium | reverse complement strand
GGACTCAGTTGCCGGGACCTGGTTTTCCAAAACAAACGGTGCCGTACTAGACCTACACTTCGCTATCCTGGCCGAGGACAACGGATCTCTCGCCTGTCGGAGAGTCTTGAATTCTGAACAATTCTTCAGGAAATCTTCAGCAACCTTCCCGCGCTTCAAGCCTTATTTTGGCCGGTCAGATGCTAGCGAGGCAGCGGAGACAGGCAAGAAACCGGGTGCGTGCTTGACACGGATATTTCTTCGTGTAACACGTGTAACTTATTAAGCTTTGCTACTAGGAGAACTTCCATGAAATATCAATCTTTTCCTTTTGCGATGATATTCGCTACCGTCAGCCTCTGTACTGTCCTCCTCTTTTTGCCCGCTTCGATTGGTCTCGCGGCCGAAAGTGGCCTGGACATAGCAAAGATCGAATCCATCACTGGCCTTAAGGGCGTGCCGAACGAAAAGGAGAATACCTTTAAGGTCAGTAAGCCACGGAATGACGTTGCTATTACCGTTGAGCAAGTCCGGCTTGCCCCCTTTATGGGGTTTACCTCATGGGCGGCCTTCGCGCCAGGAAGGAAGGACGGCGTCATGTTGATGGGCGACATGGTTCTCTTCGAGGATGAAGTGAATCCGGTGATGAGCGTGGCGCTGGACAGCGGTCTAGAGGTAACCGCGTTGCATAACCACTTCTTCTTCGACGATCCGAAGGTTTATTTCATGCACATCGGTGGTGAAGGCGCCGTTGATAAGTTGGCTGAGGGCGTGCGCGCAATCTTTGATAAAGTAAAGGAAATCCGCACAGCTAATCCTCAGCCGACAAAATCTTTTGGGTTGGGCCAGCTGCCAGAAAAAAGTTCGATTGAGGGCGAAGCCATTAGCCAGGTTTTTGCCCAAAAGGGCGATGCGAAGGATGGCATGTATAAGGTGACGATCGGGCGCGAGACAAAAATGGCATGTGGATGCACCGTCGGAAATACGATGGGAATCAACACGTGGGCGGCATTCGCTGGAACATCGGACGACGCGCTCGTTGTTGGCGATTTTGTTATGCTTGAAAACGAGCTTCAGACGGTTCTCAAAACGCTTCGCGGCAACGGGATTAACATCGTTGCCATCCACCAGCACATGATTGGAGAGAACCCGCGGATGATCTTCCTTCACTACTACGGCCGAGGAAAAGCGTTGGCCTTAGCTCAAGCCGTCAAGTCGGCTATCAACACTCAGCCGTTAGCCGTTAACAACTAAGAATGGATTGGTGGCCATAGCCGCCAATTAAATTTTCCAGATCTGGATCGACCGCGGGTCGATGTCCAGGCGGCAAGGCCCGTTGATCGGATCAAGGCTCGGATCGGTCAAGACACGCAACTGAATGCCGCCGAGCCGCACGGAGAGCTGCAGCATACCGCCCAACGACGCGACGTCCTCAATCGTTGCCTGATAGCGGCCATCGGCGCTGAGCCGTATGCGCTCCGGTCGAACACTCCAGCCTATTCGCTCGGCTGGCAGCAGTGGCGGGCCCGCCACGGCAAGTCTCACACCATCTCCGATCTCGATTTGGTCCTTATCGACCGCGATTCCGGAGGCCACGTTCTCAGCACCGAGCACGCGCGCGACGGTTTCGCTCGCGGGGCGCGCGAACACCGCCTCGGTTTTGCCTGTCTGAAGAACGCGGCCTTGGTCGAGTATAAGGATCTCATCACCGAGCAGCGCTGCTTCGTCCGGGTCGTGTGTGACGATCACCATCGTTGTTGCAATTTCGCGCTGCAATTGTCGCAATTCCCCGCGAAGCCGGCGGCGCAGCGGGGCGTCTAGTGCAGAGAAAGGTTCGTCGAGCAGCACAAGGCTCGCCGGCCGGACGAGGGCTCTCGCCAACGCCACCCGCTGCTGCTGTCCAAGCGACAGCGCGGCCGGTAGCCTTTCCTCGAGACTCGACAAGTCAAGCCGGTCTAGCCAGTGGCGCGCAACTGGCACTTCTGCGCCAACAGGAAAGAGTAGTTGGCGGGCGACGGTCATATGTGGGAACAGGGCGTAATTCTGTGGTACGTACGCGACGCCACGAGCTTCCGCCGGTAGGCTCGACAGATCGTGTTGGCCAAGGCGAAGCACGCAAGTGTCAGGCCGGTCAAGGCCAGCCATCAGGCGCAGCGTTAGAGTCTTCCCCGACCCTGAAGGGCCAAGAATGGCAAGGCGCCGAGCGTGGGTCGTCCAGGCAATGTCAAGCTCGAAGGAACCGAGGCGCCGCCGAAACTGCAAGGTCAGGCCACCGTCCGAGATGCCCTTCGAGCTTGGTCCAGAGGCGCTCTTCGATGCGCTAACATGGCCCGTCGTCGCATGCGACGGACCAACGGCAATCCGCGCGCGCCGCGGTGCCGGGCTGACGCTAATGCTACTGAGGGCAAAGACCGCGATCGCCGCCGCCAATGCCGGAAGCAGTACAGGCATCATCGCCGGCAACCCCTGGCTGCCGAACGCGACGTACATGTACACCGGCAGTGAATAGGGGTGATAGGCGACCATGACTGTCGCCCCAAACTCGCCAAAGGCGCGTAACCAAGCGAGGAGCAAGCCAGCGCGAATGGCAGGCCAGGCGAGCGGTAGGCTCACCTTTATGAATGTCGCCAACCGTCCCCGCCCCAGCGTAGCGGCTACGTCTTCGAGCACAGGATCGACCGAGGCAAAGGCTGAGCGCGCAGCGACGATCAGAAAAGGGGCGGCTACGAAAGTCTCGGCCAGCACGATGCCAGCAAACGAGTCTGTGAGTGCACCGTGACCGAGTAGACCAAGCGGCGCATACGGTCCAACGAGGAAGAGCAGAAGGACACCGCTTGCCAGCGGCGGGAGGGCTAGGGGCAGTTGGACAATGAAACCAAGCACCGCCATTTTGCGCCCCGGCACGCGCGCAAGACAGTATCCGAGCGGGACACCACCTATGAGGATTAGCGCGACGGACAACGTAGCGCTGCCGAGTGACACAGCGAGAGCGCGCCAAAGCTCTGTCGCGTTTACTGACTGCCAATCTGCAAGCCCTGCTTGCTGAATAGCGGCAACGAAAGGCGCGCACAAATAGATAGCTAACAATGCCCCAAGCCAGGGCAGCGGCGCAGGAAGACGACGCCGTGTCACTGGGCAGGGTAGACGAGCGATCTAACCGCAGCCGGCACTGCGTTCGCGTCGCCGCTCAAATTGGGTTTCAGTAGCTCAAGGCCGTGCTGCTTAAGCAGATCGCGACCCTGGGAGCCCAGAAGAAAGCTAACGAACCTCTCGGCACCAGCTGGGTTCGGCGCATCTCGTAAGATTGTGACCGCGTAGTGCGCCTTCGGTGCGATGTCGTCAGGAAGTGTGATGGCCGGGATTTTCGCGTCCAAAGTCTCGGTCGAGTAGAAGAAGCCGACATCGAGCTGTCCAGACTGCAGACGCCCGACCAGCGTTTCCTCCGGAAGTACCTGCGCCGGGTTATCGGGCGCGCCAATGATTTGTTGGGAAAGACCGGGCTTGCTATAGAATGTTTCCGCGCTCTTGAGGAGCTCGACCGTCAACGCGCCCTTGGGGTCAAGCTTAGGATCGGTTCGTCCGAGCTTCAGCCCTGGTTCGGCAAGCACCTCATACCAGGGCTTGTTCTTTAGGTCGTTCACGAATCGGCTGGACGGGTTGTAACCGATGACGAGCGGCGACTCGGCGAAGGTAATGTACCATCGTACCCAGTCGCCGTTAGATTGCCCAATCAACTGGTCGTCGATCTTCGGATTGGCGCTGACGAATACGTCACCGCGTCGCAGCTTACCTTTGATCTCGTTCGCTACTTTATTTGAGCCCCCAGCGTAGCCCTGAAAGCGATCGCCGCTCTTCTGCTCGAATGCCGGGCCTGCACTCCGCTCCATTAGATTCACGAGCGAGCCAGCATAAAGCACGTTAACGTTGCTGTCAGCGGCCCATGCCGAAGCCGATGCAGTGATCATGAAAATAGCCGCCAGTTTCGCTGAGCTAATCTTGATTGATAATATCATCGGTGTCTCCCTGCCTAAAAACCAAACGCGCTGCACGCGAAAGGATAAAGTGCGACGGATTGAAGTCGAGCGCCGAAGTAAAGCAAAACAAGCGCGGGCCATTAACGGATCCGCAGAACCGGCGACGGATCTCAGTTTTTGCGAACTGTCACAGCCCTGACTTGGCGCACCCAGCGTGCCGGGCGTTTCTCACCGGGGACGATGATGCGGAAGGATCCCTCACTGGCTGGCAGCGGTTGGCCATCCTTGGTGTCGGCTAAGAGAATGACGCGGTCGGTCAAATCCGAGTCCAGCTCGGCTAACGCGAACACCGCCCGGTATCCGTCGGTCGCCTCGACGAGCACAGTGATTGTCATCGTTTCACGGATACCCGCCGTGCCGGAATCGAGCCGGAGGCCGCCCGCCTTGAGCACTTCCACCAATGGAGTGCCGGAATAGACAATCTCTTTGCCCGGATTATGCGGATCGGTCGTGCGTGTCTCCGCCCTGGGCAGTTTGCGCAACTCGGACGCGTCGATTCGATGGGGATTGGGCACGTCCCCGCGTAAGTCCAGCAAGCCTTCCACTCGAGCGTAACCAGCGACCGGACCGCCGGTCTTATCCTGCGCCCAGCCGTTGTCGATTGATCGTAGACAAAGCATCCACGTCAGGCTCAGAAACAGAGTGCAGGAGGCAGAACGGTTCCACCGGTTCGTCATTTTCATATGATCAGTTCTCGTCCGCCGCCCGTTGGAGATCAAAGACACAGTGGACGATTCTCTGTGCTCGGTTCGCCTCTTGCCTTAGTGGTTGGCGCTCCGTCGTGCGAACGCTCCTGCCGTCGTAAAAACCTATGGAAAGAGCTCCTCGTTCAACCAGCCTGGCGTCTACGTGATCACGTGCAAGGTCCACACCCTTATGGGCATGGTGTGCGTCGTTGTCGTCGGCGATCCTGTGGACATCAACAAGATCGATCCGTCCGGGTTGCCGCCCAAAGCCAGACCCTACTCAACCAGATCAAGAAAGAAAAATGATTTCCTGCACCGCTCGTGCGACTAGGTGTGATCTTGTTCCGAACCAATGCTAACATTCTCGTTCTCTTCGCGCATGCGAATCCGACCCCTATTGCACGACATCATTTTCCTACTCGCGCTTGTGAGAGCCCTTTCAGCCAGTGGGGAAGTTCCAGGGCCGCTACACTTAGAAAAGGAAATCCCATTGCCAGGCGTGGAAGGTCGGATTGACCACTTCTCGGCGGATGACACTGGACAACGCTTATTTATTGCCGCTCTTGGTAATGGTTCTGTCGAAATCGTCGATACACGAAGAGGAGAACGCGTTGCCGAGATCAAAGGACTCGAAGAACCACAGGGCGTCTACTTTGATCCGAAGACTGGTCGTCTCTACGTTGCTACCGGACGAGACGGCAAGCTTCGAATCTACGATGGAAAATCGCTCAGTCTGCAAGAGACGCTGGAGTTCGGTAATGACGCCGATAACGTGCGGTATGATCGACAAACCGGCGACGTCTGGGTCGGATATGGCCACGGCGGACTCGCAATCGTCAATTCGACTGGACAAACGATTGGATTGATCTCGCTCGGGAGTCATCCTGAATCGTTCCTCTTCGAAGTCACCGGAAATCGCGTTTATGTAAACGTTCCTAAGCAGTTTGGGATCGCGGTGATTGATCGAGAAAAACGTGCAGTTATTGGTAAATGGGGAGTGGGTGGAGCGCTGGCAAACTATCCAATGGCCCTGGATGATGTGAACAAACGGCTTTTCGCCGGATGCAGGGTGCCCGCCAGGCTGGTAGTTCTGGATACGAGTTCGGGACGAATCGTTGGCACGTTGCCCACCGTCGGTGATACCGACGACGTTTTCTATGACACCGTTCGGCGACAGCTGTATGTCATAGGGGGCGAAGGTGCGGTAGAGATTTTTCGACAACGTGATCCGGATCACTATGAAAGTGTGGGAAGGACCAATACCGTGGTCGGAGCACGGACTGGCTTCTTCCTGCCAAATTCAAATCGCCTCTATGTGGCTGCGCCCCACCGTGGGTCTCAGGCAGCCAAGGTCTTGGTTTACGCGGTCAACGGCCGGTAACGGTTCACCTCCCCGAACGATGGCGACTGCGTTTTGTAATTGTTCCGAGTCAATCGCTTCGATCAACTCTACAGATCGATTGAGCAGTAAACATATCGGGCAAGTCGCCGCTACCGCACTCAAGACTTCCGTATCCGGTTCAGCCCGGTTGCGTGCCGTTACCCGGGAATTGGACGGATACATTCAACTGTCCATCGCTTCCCAACCGAACTTCAAGAACGGCAGACCGAGTCGCGCGAACTCAACCAATTCCCTTGGCAACGTCTTGGATTGCACTGTCTTGTTGGAGAGCGGCCGTCTCATGTAGAACGATTTGTACTTCAGATATTTGGCCGCTGGTAAATCGGCGAATTCCTCGAATCCGCGGGGAATGCGTTTGAGAATTTCTTCGCAGGTCAGATCGAGTCCGGAGCTTTCTAGCTGAGCAACAAGTTTGAGAAAGATTTTTTGCCGATCGACGATCGATTCCCGAATTTTTGTTAGGTCGGAGACGGGCGGCTGATGAAAGCCAATTACCGCAAAGCTTTCGTCCGGAACAATGTGCACGTAGAGGATACCATCGGTCTTCCTTTGGGCGGTTCGATCGAAGACCGCGCTTACATGGGTTTTGTACGGGCTCTTGTCGGGCGAGAATCGGGTATCCCGATAAAGACGAAAAACCGAACGCTTCGGATCGGCGCGCAGAGGGATTCTTGCCTTTCGGAGCAGACCAGTAGTTGTTAGGACTAGCTGAGCTAACGGCTCCTGCAGGTCGCTTCGAAAGAACTCCTTACGTGGATTGAACCAATCGCGCTGGTTGTGCACGGCCAGGTCTCGGAGAAACTGAATGGCCTGGTTGGAGAAACCGGTGAAGGAAGTATCACTCATAATTAAGGGATGCGTGTTGGCGTATCGGCGTATCGGCGTACCGGCGTACCGGCGTACCGGCGTACCGGCGTGTGAAGGCGATAGGATATTTAATCATTTGTAGACATATATAATAACATATATATATACTGTAATGAAGATCGTACAACATTTTCGTGATTTGGAAGTTTATCAAGGGGCGATGGAGATAGTAATGAGCGTGTCTGACTTAACCAAGAAGTTTCCAGCGGACGAAAAATATGTTTTGAGCGATCAGATTCGACCATGCTCGCGTTCAGTTTGTGCGAATCTTGCCGAAGCCTGGAGGAAGAGGAGATATCTTGCAGCGTTTGTCTCAAAGCTCAGTGACGCGGAGACAGAAGCCGCCGAAACACAGGTACACTTGGAGATTGCATTTCGTCACCGATATATCTCGGCGGAGACGTTCGCGCGACTCGATGACGCTTGTGACAAGATCATCGGGCAAATCGTCAAAATGATCGACCAGGCCGACCGATGGATCGTTAAACCTCGGCGGAATATCCCAAGGTGACTGACGATCCTCGTCCAAACGAGAACGCACGACACGCCGACACGCCGACACGCCGCTCAACCACCACAACGCGAATTGTATCTTCGAACTTCTGCGATACAGTTGTTCGCGCTT
>JBEEIB010000260.1:0-7487 GCA_041167675.1 Verrucomicrobiota bacterium | reverse complement strand
TCTTACCGAGCACCTCGACTCCCGCCCGGCGATCCTCAGCTTTCTCTTCGTGCTTCCCGCCATGGACAACCTTAGTGACGGTATAGCGTTGGGTTAGATTTTGATTCGCATCATCGACGTTTTGGATAGGGCCAAGAAATGATTGCGCAATCGTGTTTTCGTTTTTGAAAGTGGTTTTAAAAGCGAATTGATAGCTAATCGTGGCCTCTCCTTCAGCCAGGTCGGTTCCAGTCGAAAGGTGGATCTCATAGAGGACATTATCATCGAAGTTGTACTTGTTCGGTCCGATACTCGGCTCTTCAAATGGGTATACGGCCAAAGCCGCGGTGAGATATTTAACCCCATTTACCTGCGAGACAAAGGCATACACGTCGGTAGTGTTAGCTGCTGGATCGAGCGTTATAAGAGGTGCATCCATATGGCTTGATGCCAAGGCGCTAAGATTAAACGAGGAGAACGCGCACAGCGCTGTGATGGCGAGGACCCTGTGTGGGACTTTCATATGTTGTTGTTTATGCTTTGGGTTAATGGCCACGCGCGATTGCCAGGGAATTTTCCAGCTCTCTCAGCGCAGCAAATTGTCGGTTGAGATCTTTCCGTTCTAAAGGCATCAGCGTCTGTTTGATTTCGTCGGCTCGCTTGAACCATGCTTGAGCAATAGCGTAATTTCCGGTCGCCATGGCAATCGACCCGGCGTGATAAAAAAGGCGACCGTCCTGGGTGCCTTCCTGCAGCGACTTTTGTGAGTACTCGCGCGCTTCAGCGAGGCGGCCATTGGCCTTGAGCGCCCAAGCAACGGCGTCCATCGTAAATATATCAGAGCGGGTGTTCAACTCGCGTTCAGCCAGCGCCAGGGCCTGCTGGAGTCGTTGTCCCCTGGTGGCCAAATAGAGCGCAAATGTGCGGGGATCGTTCGTCGCTCCGCTACTGGCCAAGCGACTCTCCACGTCTTCAGCTTCCGCAATGCTGCCTTCTTCTCTCAAAGCATCGGCCAATGCCCACTGGTACTCCGGCAGGGAAACCCGAGTTGCGGCTTGCTTGAGAGATTTGATGCCTTCCGAGACTTTACCTTGCGCCACCAGGACTCGGCCCCGAAGGAGGAGCGCGGCTGGATAATTTTCGGCGAATTGAAGCGAGATTCCGGCTGACCTTACCGCCATCTCGCCATTGCCGGCCTGTAGCTCATAAATTCCCAATCGCGTGTACGCCCAAGCGGTCGGCTCCGATTCGCTCAGGCTCCCGGCTGTCACCGCGATGTGCATCGCTTCTCGCGCGCCTTCGAGGTCGCCCTTCAGCCAGCGCAAATGAGCTATTCGGACGTAGCCTTGCAGGTCCGGTCTCAGGTTGACCATTCTTTGGTAGAAGACTACCGCCTCGTCCAGCCGTCCCTGTTCCATTACGACGTCTCCTAACAGACCGTAGTCCGGTGCCTCATTCCGCATCGTTACCAGCTTTCGCGCGATAAATTCTGCCTCCTTGAATTTGTGCAGACTGTGTAAGACGTGGCCTTGAAGCAGGATGGCATCTGAATCGTTACTGTTCTCCGATTGCACACACAGCGAGCACTGTTCCGCGAGCTTGTAGTAACCTGGGTCGTAACTTAGGCGCGCCTTTTTGACAAAGGCCCGTCCGAGCCGTTTCATCGTCTCGATCCGGTTCCTGCCGGACCGGGCCTCATCCTGCAGATGCCTTAATTCGTGATCGATTGGTTCCTCGCCCTGGTGTTGTACGAGAGCGACTGCACATGCGTTTTTGGACAAACCGGAAACGCTTTCCTTTTCATTGGTCGCGGATGACGTGTGGTCGGCCGAAACCGTGATTTTCCAAACTCCGAATCCAGCTAAGGCACAACCACCTAACAAAAGAGACAGTGTTCTATAGGGATTTTTGAGCACGCACGAATGGATGCGCTGTTTGCAGAATCGCGGATGCAGCGTTTTCGTTCGATTTGAGGTTTCCCGCTGCTAAACAGGCCGACCGGGTAGACGGAAAATAATATAATGGGACCTACGACGGAACGTTGGATCTCGCTTATCTCGGGATGCGACGGTACAGGTTCAGGACATAGGTAACACTCAAGGGCTAATTCCCTGGAAGAAGAGTGAACCGATGCAACAGGGAATGGAGTTTGCGTTGAAGGCGCTCCCGGCGCTACTGGCCGACCAGCACAATCTGGCCACGTGGCGCAACGGATCCACCTGCCGGTTCGATACTCACTGCGAATTTGGGAGTTCCGCTGACCGATTTAGTCGGCGAAAAGGTGATCCGACGCTCCTGATCAGTGCTCTTCGGTATGAGTCCGGCACTCACCGGTTGCGGCTGTTTCGGATCAATCACCCACATCTGGTAATCCTGATTAGCAGGTAACGTCGGTAACCGTTCGAACTGCAATACGCCGTTTTGCTGGTCCGGATTCCAGACCACAACGGCGGACGTCTTTGCGTACGCATCGACCTGCGACTGTAGTGCGGCGATCCGAATCCGAGATAACAAGTCACGCTGCACCAGCTTCGCAATCTCCCTTCTCGATTCCGTCCACATTGTAGCCAAAACCATGCATCCGATCGCCAGACATGCAGCCACCGCCCACGGAATAAATGGGAACGGCAGGCGACGTTCTTGGCGCAAGATTCTTTGCGGAATCGACGGCGGAGGCGGCAGCGCTTCGACTCCGCCGCCAATTCGACTGAATGTCTCGAACATCTCGCGAGTAAATGTCTGAAGCTCGGAATCTCGAACGAGTTCCTGCTCAAACGAGGCGGCATCCGTAGCGGACATTTCGCCCAATACGTAGTCGATTACCTGTTGCTGTCTGTCCTCGTTGATCATTCGCCCTCCTGAAAAAAATCGCGCAATCGGAGGAGTCCACGCCGAATTCGGGCCTTGATTGTCCCCAACGGAGCGCCGAGCTGTTCTGCTATTTGCTCATGGGTCAATCCGGAGAAAAAGGCCAGCTCGACCGCTTGGCGCTGCTCCGGAGCTATTTTTTTCAAAGCCTCGCGCACCTCGACGTTTCGCTCCCGGGAAAGTGGCACCTGCGCGGATGAATCATCTCGTTCGGCAAAGAATCCGACTTCGCTGGTTACTTTCTCACGCAACCGATCGCCGCGCTGACGGGCACGAAGTCTGTCGATGGCCTTGTTGCGAACGATCATCACCGCCCAAGCGTACGCGCTGCTGCGAGTCGGATCGTAATTATTGGCCTTCCGCCAGATGTAAGTAAAGCCCTCCTGCAGTACGTCCTCCGCTTCTTTGGCGTCGTTCATCATTCGAAACGCCATTCCATACAGACCCGGAGCCAGACGGCTATAAAGGATACCAAACGCCGCTTCGTCGCCGTTCGCCGCTAATTTTACCAAATCAGCGTTGTATTGGTGCTCATCCACTCGACGCGTCTAGATTTTCGCGGATACAAGCCACCCATCATCCCGAGAGAAAAGCATTATTGTCAAAGACTATCCTATCGAGATTCGAACAAATAAATGAAAGCGGGCTCATCACGGTCTTTAGTTTAAACTGCGCAAAATCCGTAAGATCAGATGCATGCAGAACCACTTTGCGAAAGGCCCCGTCGAAAATGCGATTCTCAAATCGGGCATGGGATACACGTTCCTACAACCCGCGATTTGCTTTCAGAATTATGCTGCAGCGGGGCTCTCGGTGGCGCAAACGGGGGTGTTCGCCGAACCCTATTCGGCGGAGCGGCCGATGACGCGAGTCGACTACCGTCGACGTGGCTGAAATTGCGGCCTTCGCCCGCTCCAATTGAGGTTACTGATTGGTCCAAAATGCCCTAAGCCCACGCAAAGTGCCCGGGCTGAAAACGATGACCGTACATCAGACGCAATCCTTGTCGCGCTATACGTCAAAGCGCGCATTGACAGGCTTCGCGGCACTACAGTCACACCCGACGGAAGAAACCCGACGAGGAAGAGCGTCAAGATTTCGACAATTACAGGAAGCGTTGTCTGGCGCTTTGTCACCGATTGGCTCTCTGGCCGCTATGCGCCCTCTCTCGAGCACGGTCTACGGTTGCAAGCCTTCCTGAAGAAACGGCGGAGGCGATGAGAATTCTATCCAGATGGGAAAACCATCACACTCGCAAAGAAAGCGGGGCATACAGGTCGCTTCTCTGCGCTGCGCGCTTCAACAGCGCAGGTGTCATGCTGCACGAAATTAGGAGACTATGGACAAAAGGCTTCGTATGCCGCACTTAATTGGGAGATTCAGAGGCGGGCTGCAAAGCAAGACGCGGCTAATTTCTCCTACCCGCTCAAAAACCCAAATTCCTATGAGTTCATTTTAACATGCGGTCAGTTGTTTTTGCCGAAGACCTCAAGGAGAAAACGCGCATTGTGGTCGAAGTTACGCTGCGCATGCCACAGTTGCGGCGGGACCCGGCCTTGTTTGCGAGCACCATTCCCCAATTCCTCGAATCCACCGACTGCGATTTCATGGTCGCCCTGGATGGCGGCGAGCCGTGCGCTCTGGGCCTCTTCGCGCCATACGACCTGCCCATGGGCGCGCGCCGTCTGCTCGGCGTTGAAGCACTTTGCTTCCGCGACCAACTCGCCGAGGAACAGTTTTGGATTTGGGCCCGGCTTCTCGATCACGCGCGGAAGAAACAGTTCGCCGGGCTGTGCATGACCGAACGAAGCGTAAACCCACCCGGGGTCTTATCCATCATGGCCGACCGCGGTGGCGTCGCCACCAGTCGCGGTGACCAATACAGTATCATGTGGGCTGAGCCTTTTCTGCAACGGAAGTCGGCTGGCGCCTACTCGGCCTTCACCGAGGGACCACTTACCGACACTGCTTTCATAACGTCGTGACGATCCTCGGCGTGGGCGGGGGAGGGAATTTCCTGGACCGCTGCCACCGGGAAACTGGCGAGTTGGTAAAAAGCGGCATGGACATCTTTGTATCGCCGCCGGCCTGGCCGCAGTATTTCTCCGGTGATGCCTGGGAGCGACTCATCGCGAAGGGCGTTGGCGAAGATCATTTGAACAGCCTGTTTCGCGCTTTCCGAGGCTTCTGGATGTACGCGCTCGGTTTCGTTGGGTCCAAAGACATGATCCACCTTAGTTCGACTGGCGGCGAACCCGTGGTCACGACGAAGCCCGTCGACCCCCTCGCGTATTTTCACTCCTTCCGACCGGGTGCGGACCCATCTTGAGAACGCGCGCGCCTCGGCAACCGATCGGGAACCCTTCAAGCGCGACCGAGGTTGGCAGACCACAGTCTTCGGGTACATTGCCAAGACCTGCCCGGGATCGCGATTCTTCGCTACGGGTACGGTGCCAGGGGACTGCATTGTCGATACAGAGACCCTGAGCTAGCGAGTGGTGCTGTATCTCGCCAGAGGTACGGAACCAAAACGCATCTAACAGATGCGCACCTTCCCCTCTCTTCGCTATCACATCATTTTTCCCTTTTTCGTACCCTCAGAGCCGCAACTCTTAGTCAACAGTGAGTCTCGAGCTCTGATCGACATCCAATCGAACGCTGTATCCGATGTCGCCCTTGAACGCTTTCGTCCACCATCCTGTTTAACCGGCCCGTTATTTTCGCCTTCGTTAATGAATTCGATCGATGCTGTTGGCGACTTCCCGGGCCTCTCCTGGCGTCGTGTAAGAGTAATACAGCAGCTCAGTTTCCAGCCACGACACTGGATCTTTTAAGAATTCCGACACAAGATATCGCTCTCTATGAGGCTCAATCATTGCGTTAGGCTCAACACCTATTGCTCCGCAGGCGTCAAGAAACGCCTCCTCGTCTTTGACTGTGAATTCGTTCATTTGATACCTACTAGGCGTAAGAACGCCATTTTCGATGCTTTCTGCTCTTTCGAACATTTTTGCGGCCTTTGGCCGTTTCGGTTCCTGGGACTTCGATCGGCGTGGATTTAACGCTAGGCCACTTGAGCAGCTTTTGAGAGAACCGCGTAGAATCGAGATTCTAGGTCAAAAGAAGATAGCCTATTTTCGGTCAGACGTCGCCTACTATAGATGGCTTTAATTGCGTTGTTTTCTTCAGTAAGAACCGGGCAAACCTCCGAAACTTTTGCCACCCGCACGAACAGGAGTGCTGCATCGGAGCGCATAACATCTGCCGACGCTCGGATTGTGGCCGGCAGAACTGACCGACCTACAGGTTGTGAGAAGCGGCGACCGCTTGCGGAATGCCCTTTGTGAGTCGCGGTAAAGCTCGTTGTTAGCTAGCCATGCATTAACAACTGCGGTGCCTTTCGGTGGGCAGTTAAGTTCGGGCTCTGCGGGGAGATTCCCGTGAAAAGATCTCGATTGTTGCTCATAGCAATATTCGATGTTTTTCACCTTTGATGGTAAATGTTGAAGTCCCGGTGTCGTATCAACTTTCAACAAGGTCAGGCGACGGGCCCGGCTTCGGAAACGCAATGATGAATAATTTTACTCCACGTGCCCGACAGCTCTTGGCGCTTGCGCGCAAGGAGGCCGAGCGGTTCAACGACAACTACGTGGGAACGGAACACCTGTTGCTCGGACTGATCAAACTCGGACAGGGCGTAGCAGTCAATGTGCTGCAAAAGATGGGGCTCGATCTGGAGAGGGTTCGCATGGAGGTGGAGAAGCATGTCGGTCCGCATCCTGCGACAAACATGGTCGGGAACGTTCCATCCACGCCCCGAGTCAAAAAGGTATTGGCACTAGCGGGCAAAGAGGCCAAAGCGTTAAATCATCCTTACGTAGGTACCGAACACATTTTGCTGGGACTCTTGCGGGAAGGTGAGGGAGTCGCCGCACGGGTATTAAAGAGTCTGGAAGTTGATCCCGCACGAACGCGAAACGAAATTTTAAAAGAATTGGACCCGAACTTCAGACCGCCTGAAAGCGAGGCTCAGTCCGGGCAGGAGGGCACTAAGAAAGATGTCAACACGCCCGCCTTGCGCACGTTCGGCCGCGATCTGACCGGGCTGGCGAAGAAGGGCGAGCTGGATCCTGTGATCGGTCGCAAGAACGAGATCGAACGCGTGATTCAGATCCTCTGCCGACGCACCAAAAACAACCCAGTGCTGCTCGGTGAAGCAGGGGTTGGAAAGACCGCCATCGTCGAAGGGTTGGCTCAAGAAATTGCGGCTGGCAGTATGCCGGAATTGTTGCGCGATAAACGCGTCATCACGCTCGATCTCGCGCTCATGGTAGCCGGGACAAAATATCGTGGCCAGTTCGAAGAGCGAATCAAAGTCGTAATGGATGAGATTCGTCGCTCCAAGAATGTCATCCTCTTCATCGATGAGCTGCACATGATCGTCGGTGCGGGTTCAGCCGAGGGCGCCCTGGATGCCTCAAACATTATCAAACCGGCACTCAGCCGGGGCGAACTGCAATGCGTTGGAGCCACCACCCTCAATGAGTACCGCAAGTACATCGAAAAAGATGCAGCGCTCGAACGCCGATTCCAGACAGTCAAGGTCGAAGCGCCAACCGTCGAAGAAGCGGTTCAGATTT
>JBEEIB010000259.1:0-4980 GCA_041167675.1 Verrucomicrobiota bacterium | reverse complement strand
CTGAAAGGCGGAGCTTTAGTCGGCAGCTCCAAGCCTGCCGAGCCAGATGCCGACGGCGAAAACGATTCCTCCACCGATGATTACTTGCACGGTGGTAGTCAGCAGCGGTGTTTTCATGAACCGAAAGCGAATCAGTGCGATACTAAGCAACTCGACTACGACTACGGCATAGGCAATGCGAAGTGCCACCGACAAACTCGTGATCAAGAACGGAAATGTGTGAAGCATTCCCCCGAGGGTAGTGCCGAGCCCGGTTATGATTCCGCGCATAATGGGCGCGCCGCGGCCAGTCACTTTTCCGTCATCAGAAAGCGCTTCGGCTAAGCCCATACTGATTCCAGCGCCAACCGATGCAGCCAATCCGACAAAGAATGTCTTGTGTGTATCGTGAGTGAGACCGGCAGCGGCGAATATCGGTGCCAAGGTGGAGACGGAACCGTCCATCAGTCCGAGCAATGCGGGTTGAACCTTTTGAAGGACAAAAATTCTGTCTGCCGACTTCGAACGCTTCTTCATCGCACAATTACGGATTTCCGCGACTTGGTGGACGCAGCAGAGTTAGTCGGCGGAAGTGGGGCTTAGCCGCCCGGCTGATTCGTTCTATCAGCACGCTCATCGGTAAAGCGTAGGAAATCCAGATGCGGAAACGAGTACCGAAATTAAAAATCGTCGTGCTTTCTCAGTTCCTTGATTTTATCCAGCAACGGTTTGAGGGATGGATCGACTTTGAGCATTTGGGTGCGTAGCACTTCACGATACTCAGCATCTGCCTCTTTACGTTTTTCATTTGCCGCCTGCACTGCGGGATCTTTCATTGCCTGCTCTCTCGCACCTCGAAGCTTTGCCAAGCTGTCCGGGGACATCTGATCCAACCATTCTCGTAGTTTATGGTGTTTTCCCGCCTTCTCTTCCGCATCTTGCGCCTGCGCATACGGTCCGAATTGAGTGAGCACCAGCGCTGTAACTATCAGAAAAGTTTTGTTCATCGGTCACCCTGAGACTCGAGCGGTTATATTCCCCGGGGATATAGTCGCCGTTTTTTCAAAGCAGGAAAGCTGAAAACAAAAAGTGAATCGCGGTGACATCTCCCAGAGGAGAACGCGGATTTAACTGGAAACCATAAGCCGGGAGCGCGAAAAGAATTGCGGATCTCGGAATGCGGATTGCGGAACGAGCGGGGAGCAAGAAACTTGAAATGGGAAAGGTCAAATTGCGCGACGGGGAAATTGGTGCTTGCTGAATTCCGGTTGTTGAGGTGGGGGGAATGGCAACGGAGAAACCGGAGGTCAGAAATCAGTGACCCTTTCCCGAGACCATTGCCAGCCAAGGGAAGCTGAAAACGTGGATGCGGAGTGCGGCAGCGCGCGGCTAGCGCAGCTGTTGCAAAAACGGGCGAATGTTTAGCAGAAGATCGATCATACGGATTTTGCCGATGATTAAATGGCAATTATCCCTATGCAAAAAAATTGAGTGAAGCCTAAAAAAAGAATTGACGCCCCGTTCACTTTTTAGTTTCTCTCGCCACAAACCTAACAACCTATGATCAAGGTCCAACTCGCGAGGTTGGGATTATTCCGCACGGGCATTGCGGTGGAGGTCGCCATGTTTCTCGCCATGGCATCGAGCGCAGTTGCACAAGCACCCTCTCCGGCCGCCGTCGGACCGGTACCAGGAGCTACCGCTGTTAACGCACAGGGTACTCAGGTTCCGGCCGCACAAGCCACGGCGGAGCGCGTCATCGTCACCGGTTCGAATATTCCCACGGCCGAGGAGGTCGGGCCTAACCCGGTCGATACCTACACCCGCGACGTGATCTTAAAATCGGGCCAACCAACGACGGAGCAGTTCCTCCTCAGTTTGCCCACCGTCAACGCGAATGTTATTCCGACCTCAAATAACGAGAACGGCTCTAACACCGCCGTCGGGGCCGCGACAATTGCCTTACGCGGTTTCGATGCGAGAGCGACTCTGATCCTCCTCGATGGGCGCCGGGTCGCTGTCTATCCCACGGGTAACAACCCCGGCCTCGTCAATGTGATGTTTGTTGATTTGAATTCCATCCCGCAAGCCGCGATTGAGAGCATCGAAATTCTCAAAGACGGCGCCTCCACCACTTACGGCGCAGACGCGGTGGCTGGTGTCGTGAACCTCAAGATGCGTCACTATTTTGATGGCGCGCAAGCGAGCGTCGAGTACGGCAACACGCTCGATAAAGACTCGGGTATGGAGAACGCATCGGCGACCTTCGGCGTGGGCAATGGCACCACGGAAATTACCGGCGTAGCGAATTACTACCATCGCAACGCAATTGCCAACCGCGACCGTGGTTTCTCCGCCGTCCCGCCGTTCCTGAGCTCCAATGCCAGCCCTTATAACCTTCAGCTAACCAACGCGGCGGTCGCCGCTGCGGGCGGGACAGTTGTTCCCAGCGCAAGTGGGAACGAATTCGGGCACGCCCCCTTCGGCACGAACGGACTGGCACCAGCCTCGGCGTATACCTATACCAGCGGCCGCTCGAACCACTTCAACTTCAACGAATTCTCGCTCTCTTTCCCGGAACAGGAGCGTTACGGCGGTTATCTCCATGCCGAACATAAGTTTTTGGGAGATGAGATGGTGCTCTATGGCGACTTTTTCTATCAGAACGTGAAAACACATAACGAACTGGCAGCGCCAGCTACCGGCTCTTTCGAGACGAAAGGCCAGACCACGCTCGCTATTCCGCCGCACACCCCGAATCCTGCCGGCACGACTCCCTTCGGCGGTCCGTCTTACTTGGAGGCGGGTGTTACCCCAGGGGCGTTCAATCCGTTTAACCCGTTTGAGCAAATCATCTCCGGCGGGACTCGAGCGCGCCTGGCTGAGTTCGGTAACCGATTGTTCGATAATGAGACGGACGCCTATCTCGGCACATTCGGCGTCAAAGGAGACAAACTATTTGACGGAACGTGGGGTTACGACGCCGGCTTCCGTTATAGCCAACTTAAGAACACGGTGACCGGCCAGCAGGTATCTGCCTCGCTCTTCAATCGGATCTTGAATCAGGCCGATCCTATCTTTGATCCGACCTCGTCGCAGTTCATCGGAACGACCACCGCCTTCAATCCCTTCGGCGATTTCCGCCATCCCATTGCATCGAATACAGCTACCGTCGCTTTTGCCAGGGTCCATCCCAAAGACGAAGACACCTCAAAATTGGCCACGATCGACGCCACCATGTATACAACGTCGCTTGTCGAGCTGCCGGCGGGCGGGGTCGGTTTCGCCTTCGGTGGGCAGTTCCGCCGGGAGACTCTCAAGGAAAATCCAGACGCACTAAACGTCGCGGGTGACATCGTTGGTAATTCACCGGTTCCCCCCGCGGTTGGTGGACGCAAATCATACGCGTTCTACGCGGAGTCAGATACTCCGATCTTCAGCCCGAATTATTCGATTCCCGGATTTCATGCCCTAAGCTTTACGGCTGCGGCTCGATTTGAAGACTTTAGGAACAACGACACCAACGTGCTGGTACCGAAGTTCGGGATGCGCTGGCAGCCATTAGACGAACAGCTGACGCTTCGCGCGACTTGGGGCGAAGGCTTTCGCGAGCCGAGTCTCGAGGAATTGTTTGCGGCTCCGGTCTCAACCCTCGAAATTTCACACGATCCGAAGAATGGCGGGCTGGTCGAATCTGAGACGAACGTCCTTATAAGCAGCAATCCCAATCTCACGCCGGAAGATTCCCGCTCGTTCACCGCCGGGATTGTTTACACGCCGAAATATGTGCCCGGCTTGAACCTCTCCGTTGACTTCTGGGACATCGAGCGCACCGGAGTTGTGTCCGCGCCATTGGCCGACCAAGTCCTGCAACGTGAACTAACCGGCACGTTGTTGCCTGGAGAGGCTGTCGAGCGCGATGCCGGCGGCTTCATCACCCGTATTTTGCTTTCAAATCAAAACCTGGGTTCGCAAGAGGCGCGCGGGTTCGACTTCGGCCTTCAGTATCAGAAACCAACCCAGTGGGGGACCTTCACCTCTCTAACTCAAGTAACATATCTTGATGAGTTTCTCTTCCCGCAGTTCACCATGCCGGGATTCGGGCCGGGGCCAGGCAATCTGGCCGGCAGAACTACCGATGAAGGCGCCTCCAATGAGGGTTGGTACAAATGGAGAGGCCTGTCCAGTCTGGACTGGGCCTGGAACCACCTCGATATGGTTGCCACTGTGCATTACACTGATGGATTCCACGAATTGACGCCGGGGGGGAGCAGCGGTACAAATTTCCATCAGCACTGGGTTCACCAGACGTTTTTCATCGACGTCCAAGCTTCGTATGACTTAACCGGACTAATTCCGGTTGAGACCAACGCCGTGCCCGGGTATTCCAAGGAACCTAAGGATATGGCGCGGGGCAAGGACGGTTCGACGAGGGAGACGGCCTCCGCTCAGACCAGTAACTACGGTCTGCTAACCTGGCAACGCTGGTTAAAAGGCACGACCATTACTGTTGGGTGCAACAACGTGTTCGGTCAGGATCCACCGAAAGCATTCGGCGAAGGCGGAAACGCTGTCGGTTATCCTGGCTTTACTTATGACGCCACCGGAAGGTGGGTTTACGGACGCCTGACAAAGAAGTTTTAACTTTCTTTCCAGTGCAAGCCTCGGCAAGTAATAGGCAAAGGCCAATTCCGAGGATTTGCAGCGCGAGCGCGCGGGTGTGTTTTTAGGTCGTGAAGAGTTTAATAGAGTCACAGCGCCACGATTCTCATCGCGGCCACATCTCTCGCCTACCTGAGCTTCGACAAATCGAGTGCGATGCGAGCGATGCTATAGAACAGCAGCAGCGCAGCGATGGGAACTAGCCAAATGCCTAACCCTGGATCTCCGCCATAAGTAACGATTCCTCCAAGAAAGAATCCGACCGGAAAAAGGATCCCTGCCCAGATTAAGCAGAAAGACACCGACGGCCGGAGCTCAAAGCGCTCGACATTTCGCGCC
>JBEEIB010000258.1:0-3324 GCA_041167675.1 Verrucomicrobiota bacterium | reverse complement strand
TGATTCAAGGCAGTTGAAGAGAGCCGGGCTGCACAAGAACATTCCGGTATCGAGAGCGTTGTAACGGGAAAGGTGTTTGCCGATCTCGACCACGTGATTTTCTTCGCAGCGAACTTTGGTTGCATCGTCGAGGTCAAAAATGCGATCAATTTTGGGGTCGACCGCAAGGATTACCTCATCGTCGGCGACAGGCTGTCGCATCAACGCTCTGGCCGTTGTCGGCTCAAAAATGTGGTCCGACATCAGCAGCAGGAATGGCTGATTGAACTCTGCCTTTGCGGCCAAGGCCGAAATGCCGTTCGCCTTGTGGTATTCCGGATTTTCGATCAACGTCACCGACGCGCCGTTGATCGTTCGGTGACTGAGCCATCGGCGAATCAAGTCGGCACGATACCCGGCAACAATCACAAATCTTTCGATTCCCGCTTCGCGGGAGGACGTCATGACATGTTCGAGAAGCGGTACACCACAAACCGGCACAAGAGGCTTGGGAACACCGGCCGCAAGAGAAGCAATTCGGCTCCCATTGCCAGCCGCAAGAATCAGGCACTGAGTAACGGCACTCATGGCGTTGGCATCACTTTCGCAGACACGACCGAGTTGCCCGATGAGTTCGGTATCTTGGGCGCGTAATCGAAATACTCGATGCTCACGTCCGTGGTTCCGACGAGACGAGCCTCCGTTACGCTTTGTGTGGAGAGTGGAAACCAGACAGGGCCACATTTCTGATAGACCTGCACGAAATGGATGCTTTTCGTCCAAAACGAAGGTTTCTTGGCAGGTTTGCCTTCGGCGCGGACCAGCGCGTAGTCCTCGGCGTCCACCCAGATACGGCCCTCGAACAAGTAGTGTTCATTCCGTTTGGGACGGATCTCCAGGACATAGGCCCTACGGTCAGCTACGAGTTCCGTTCCGACGAACGCAAAATCATAGTTTTCGGAGATGAGTCTTGCCCTGGCGCGCATCTCGGGTCGTGACACTTCCATCTCCGATTCGAGCATTTTGTGCAAAACGTGTTTATGCGCCGCTTTCCACCCGTCTTCGGAAACGACATCCAAATGCTTTGTGCCGTCCTTGTCACCTTGCACCTGCACGAGCATTTCGGCGCGTTTGTGATATTTCTGGTTCGCGAGGATGTATCGGCGCATCCCGGAGTAGCCCTCGACGGAACTCTGTCGCGCTAAATCATGAGCCGTCATCCGGGTCACAATTTCGTCGGCCGTCGGGTTCGTCGTTGAATCCTGCGCCTCGGCAGGGAGTGCCTGCAGCAGGACGAAAGCAAAGAGTAGTAAGTGGGTTTTCATTTCTAAAACTCCATGACAAATTTGCCGCGGTATTCGCGCCAGCTCGTGTTGAAGAACTGCCCGAACCTGGCACTCGCAAGGTTGTTTTGCACATCCCGCGGGTCGAAGTGATTGAAAAGATTGAAGACTCCCATCCCTACGCGGGCGTGTAGATGCTTTTCGCCAAGGTGCAACGTAAGGGGGCGCGTGATCTGGAGGTCGACGGAATAAAATCGGGGGAAACGATCCACGTTCCGCGGTCCAACGTATTCGCGGAACTCGTTGTCCACGGAATAGGGAAACCCGGTATGAATCTCGTAAACCGGGACCATCGTCAGTTTCCACGGCGCCGCTAAACTGCCCCAGAACAGGAAACGATTTGGCGCGTCATACGAGAGTCGACCGCGCGCGTTCGGTTGGATCACCGGCTGCGCGAGGTTGCCAAAGAATTGATTGAAGTCGTTGAGATCGCCAAAGGCCCGGGACCGAACATACGAAGCGTTCAACATGTGCCTTGCTACCTGATAGCGAGCCGCCACTTGAAATTCGCGGTAGGAATCGCTGCCGGTGCTAGATAGATCGAGGACCCCGGTTGTACCCGAAGAAGCGGGGGACACAATAAAGTCTCTGGTCGTGTTGCGCTGTTCATACGCGAGCCGAAGCGACAAGCCTGCGAGCAGTTGGCGGTCGAGTTCGAGATTCCACGATGTGCTGCGCGGGTTTTCGAGGTCGCCGTTGATGTTGTTTCTGTAGAAAACGGTGGAGTCCACTTGGCCGAGAACGGTAACGGTGCGATTGGGAAGATCAGGAAAAATGGGAACCATGAGTGGAACACGGTCGTAAAAGAGACCCACGCCGCCCTTCAGCAATGTCTTGCCATCTCCGGTGACTGCAAGGAGAAATCCGGCGCGAGGAGCCGCGTGAGTGGACTTTGTGATCGTGTCTGCATCGAAGCGGATACCGAGGTTCAGCGTAAAACGCGGGTTGATGGTCCACTGGTCGCCGGCGAACCAGGCGGTTTCGTTTTGATCTACTTGGAACAATGACGGAGCGGTGAACGAGATCCGTTCGACTGGTATGCCGGACACGCCGTCAATTTCCACGGGGAGGAAGGACTGGCGCCCGTCGTATGAAGAGTGCTCGTAACTCATTCCAATGGTGAGCTGGTGCGAGCCGGCGAATCGCTTGGGAGCCAACTGATAGCTTTCCTGGAAGCTGCTGCGTGAAGTTCGCCGCGCCTGCCGGTTGAAAAAACCGCCTTCGGTTGTTTCGAGCAGCAGACGATACAGGTCATCGCTTTGAGCAGTAATATCGGCGTCAAATCGTTTGTAGCTGAACTGCGAAATTAACAGGCCCTTGTCTCCGACGATGTAGCGGTGCTGAACGTAGACTTGAAAGCCTCGCTGATGAAAATCGGGTGTTGAAGGCTGGGGCGTGAAGGTGTTCAGGCCGAGGAAATCGAGCTTCTGCGGATACAGTGCAAACGATGCGGTAGCGGTTTGCTTTGACGTGATGTTGAAATCGAATTGTGTGTAAGAGTCAAAACTCTCTAGTTTCGTATCCCGCTGTAAAGGCGGAAGGCTGTTCACAGGCGTGCGTATATAGCGGTACTCGAAAGACTGCGTGACCGCGATGCGGTCCTTCACAATCGGCCCGGTAAACGTCATCCGCGGTGTGGCGGCGCCGAGGCCCGCGATGGTTCCGTCGCGATCGCGCAAACGAGGAACGATGTTCTGGATCGAAAAGTGAAATTTGTCGTAGTCGCTCGTCTTCGTGGCCACGGTGGCAACCGCGCCGGTGAACTTCCCATACTCAGGGTCGTAAGGATTCGAAATGACTTGCACCGACGACACCACATCGATGGGGAGATTGATGGCTATGCCGCCGGTCACAGGGTCTGTGACGTTGGCGCTGTTTACCAGCGCCCCGCTCTGGGTGTTGCGAGAGCCCTTGAGATTGATGTGGCCATCGGGCCCTCGCAAAACTCCGGGAACCAGAGGAAGCGAACTCTCAAACCGTTCGTTCACGTTGGGAGCATCAC
>JBEEIB010000257.1:0-3498 GCA_041167675.1 Verrucomicrobiota bacterium | reverse complement strand
ACCAAATCTATTTCCCGGGCCAGTGATCGAACGAACGAACGTTGTCGAAATGGGTGCGCCTGGGTTGATCGTACTAAAACTACGTTTCGCGACTGGAGTAAACCGAAAGGCAAATGCTACAACCATCGCCGCTATGATGACCGCGAGAGCCAGCACAAGGTGTCCGAGGAAGTGCATTAGTAGAGAATTGCCGCTAAAAATAAATGCCTGTTACGTCGGAGGTTTTGGGAGTCAATACGATGGGATCTAAATCGTCGGAATCGAAATCTCCATCGATCCTGTTCGCAACGCTGTTTTGTGTTCCCTTAATGGCAGTGTACCAATGGTTCAGAATTTCTAGAAAGTCTTTTCGAGGCGAGATCGTGGCGAGCCGATCCTGTTGCAGGATGCCCCTAAGTTTTCCAACCTCCCGATGGCTGATTGAGTCGGATGAACCGAGGGTCGTTGATAGCGGACACTTCATCAAACGAGTTGGGACGGGCCTCCCGTTGATCCACGCATATGCATCCTCGCACGCAATTTGCTTCGAATTAGGCTCTGTGAATTTCTGCTTCAAATGGCGGCACCGAGATGGATCAATAGTAGAGTTTAATCCAAACGGCTGGATCTCCGATGATCCCACCATCGCGGATTGGCTCTCAAAAATGAATCAGCTTTACAGTTCTACTCCGGGAATTTCTCCGGTCATCCGCAACTGGTTGCAGGAAGAGTGCGAACTCATCGACGTCAGGGCTCAGGTCATCTCCTCGGACTAGCCCACGCGGGTGTGTTCTTTCTGGGTAGGTTCCGGGTAGGTAAATGTAGCGGACAGCTCGCTCCGAGCGTTCCTGGGCCATCCTAGTGCGTCGATTTTCGGCAAACCGCCTACGAGCCTCGAAGGTTTCCCGCCCTACGCTCGTGATAACTTTTCAGCAATTCTTCAATTTCCGTTGTTTCGATTTCCAGAACCATAGTGCCGTACACATCGGCATCGGCGTTTGGATTATTGAGGGTGCAAGACCATGCCGAGTACTTTCGGGAACCATCTTCGAGCCCGTCCCAAAAAGCATGCTCATCCTTAACGCGTTTTTGCCATTCAGCTTTAGGCGCATTACCGGCTAACAGGTTGTTAATGTCTTGCTCTGACATCTCATGGCTAAAGTATCTTATCCCGACGACCTTATCCTCATTGTTCAGAAGTGCTTGGATTTCGAAACCTTTCGTTTTGAAATGGTACCATAGAAGGTCCGTGAATGGATCGGAGTTTGTGTACTCAGGTTTTTCGTAATGCTGTATGCACTCCTTGAGACTCCATCCCAGTCCGGCTTTTGCCGTAGTCGCTAGAATCGTAACAGTCAGAATTATTGGCAGCATCTTATTCATCTTGAAAGACAACGGGCGTAATTCGATCAGGTGGCAACCGCCGATTCAAGTGCATGTTGCTTTCGAGCCGTTAGAAATATGGTTAATAGAATAACCGCCTCTGAGTTGACGCCTGTTCCCCTGCACCTTGGCGTTGTGTTTATGGGCGACAAATCTCCGAAAGCCACGAGCAAGCAAGCGGCGCAGAAACAGGAAAGGGCCGCCGCCGCAAACCAGAAGAAAAAAGACGTTGCCAGCGCCAAGCAAGCTCCAAAGAAGTAATCGGCGAGTCACCTGCTTTCGTCATTACCGAACATGCGCCGATAGCTGTCCGGTGCATGGCGTTTCAAAAAGTCGCGCATTCGCTGAATTTCTTCTTTAGTGTAAGGGCGAGTTCTCCTGTCTGGTGGGATACAAAGAGAATTAATTCACAAATCGGCGCACCGGGCATTTGCGGCCAGCGGCTCGGCACGATTTGAATACCCATCAGCTCGATGTGCATAGCGCAAACGGTAGTATCGTAGGATGATCGGGTCCTGTCACCCGGTAGAGAGACTTGGAATTCAACCCCTCTCGTTTTGGAAGAGTCACACCAAGTGCTGGTTAAAGGAACGTGGTCACCAGTATCGTGTTGGAAAGGCATTCGTTTCTTAGGCGTCCTTTTGGTACGCTAACGCTCATGGCGCATGTTATTAGCCTAATTTTGGCGTGCTTGGTCTCATCTGATCCAAAGTCACTGGCGCAGATCAACCAATTAAAATCGTTGTAGAGATTCCCAAGAAAGTGATCGATTTAGAACTTGAGAGAAAGCCCTGGGGTCTTGCGTGCACTGATGGCGAGCTATCTCGCAGGCTATGCGGCTTTGATGGCTGCAGCGCCGAAACGATTGGTAATCGCAGCAGGACCCCTCACTGGGCTTTCGTACGCATGGTTGTCGGACAAGATGGCTCCTCCTCGGAAGCCGGACTATTCCAATGCTACTGGCAATGGTATCAGCGCATGGATTGTCCAATCAGGAGACCCTCGATACCCAGACATTTTATAGTTTCGCTGACAACGTCCGAGTATTCGAAATGCGGGTCAAACGAGAGCGAACGAATCCTTATTAGCTTGGATTCGAAACCGAAAAGCGGCAGAGGGTCACGATAGCGGCCTTATCAAGCAAGCTGTAATGGGCATCCGCACCCATAGCCCGAGTTCGTTCCGGTGAGCTTAACAGTTGCTGCCTCCGCATCCCGCTGGCGATTGCCGCATCCCAGCAGGCTTCCTATGAATCCTTGTCGTAATCCGGGAGGTAAAAATTTCGGCAATTGCACGCTGATTTCGCTCATACCGGTAGTACGTCAGAATCAAGCGTACTTGCCAAAAAAGTTCGCGTCACAATTTCGAGAAAAATGCCGCTTAACCGTCGCAAAAATTGGTCGATCGTCCATTGCCCACCAACAGGCAAAGACTCCTGCTCCGAGGATTCCTGTTGAGAAGGCTTCTTAAGCAGCGTCCCAATTTAAATAGAAGCGAGTAGTCAGAGACTTTCGCCGGGATGAATTGGCCCCAGGCGCTGGATCGTGCGCAGGAGCCTCTAGCGAAGGAAGCCGTTGAGAATGCCCTCGATTGCGGTGGTCAGATTTCGAAAGAAGGCTTCTGGAGATACCGCCGAATGCGGTCGACCTCAGCGTCAGGCAGTCCGCTTAACTGCTGATCAGTCGGATTAGCCGTTCGGACCCACTCCTGGCTGAGCACGTCCCAGAACGTGACCGTGCCATCGTGGTGATATGTAATTATCCTGCTTCTGCAGTTTCGGCGCGTCTCCTGGCTCGGGGCATTATTTGGAGCAGATTGATCTACCTTCTGCATAAGCCTGTTTATTAGCCTTGGACGTAGCAAACGACGGAAACCTTCAACTTTCGCCTAATCGCTGCATCGCTTGGAATGTGTTGCCATGTCAATATGAGAATTGGAAGTTCCGGTACTTCACTCGTTGGTTCCAGGTGGCATTCATGGCACTCCGAGAGCTTTCAGCTGCAACTCAGGTGATCCGGGATTTTCCAATTCGGAGATGACGCGGTCAGGAATTTCGACCATTACGACGAATCGTGGCAAGGTTTCCGAGGAACCGGATCTGCCCTGGGCGGGAACCTCTACGCGGGAATTGTGGAG
>JBEEIB010000256.1:0-8005 GCA_041167675.1 Verrucomicrobiota bacterium | reverse complement strand
TTGTCTTCCATCGCGTTACCAGCTTCGGTTCGGGAAATTTGTCTAATGCCTCCATCCAGGCGGCCGGGCTGCTCCCCAGTGCTTGTAACAGCAACCGCCCCCAAAGACTGGCTTTGCCGGCAGGCATTTCTCCCAAGGCGGCACGCAGTTCGCCATCCCATTCCTGCCAGAACTCGTGTTCCTCAGGCTCCGGCTCATACAGCACCGTTTCGGCTCGACGCGGCGGCATTTGAATTCCGGCGTTGGCCCGGGTGTTGCGGATCATCACCTGCCCGAGCAGCTGGCGCAGTTGTTCCGGCTCTCGCGGCTCGTAAGGCCGATCACGATTAATGAATCGCTGCCGGAACTCTTTAGGGGAAGGCAAATGACCAGGCTTGAGCAACGTGACCAGATTGTAAAGGTCTTCGAGAGAATTCTGCACTGGCGTAGCGGTTAGCAGCAGCACAAATTGTCTGGGCAGCGCGTTCACTGCCTGCCAGGCTCGCGAGGTGCGGTTCCGCAGATATTGCGCTTCATCAACGATCACCATGTCCCAGGGCCGGCGCGCAGCCAAAGCAAGATGGGTGTCCTGTTTGAAAGTGTGAATGGAAGCTATCAACGCGCTCTCTTCGGTCCAAAACCGTTCAGGCTCGTTCCGGAATTGCGGCTGATTACTTGTCACCGACCTCAGTCCGAACTTGCTCTCCAGTTCTTCGGCCCATTGATCAATCAAAGAGGGAACTGTCAGCACCAGAAATCGGCGTACCAGCCCGCGCGTGAGATATTCCTTTAGCACCAGCCCGGCTTCGATGGTCTTGCCCAGACCCACCTCGTCAGAAAGTAATGCTCGACCTCGCAACGCGCCGGTCACCCGTAGGGCTGTTCTGACCTGATACTCAAGCTGATCGATCGAGCAATAAGGAAGACAAAGAAGATCGTCGGATTGACTTGAGACCCACATCAGCGATGCCCGCTCGACTTTGAGAAAGTCATCGAGCCCGGAATGAGTGCGAAACAGATCGTGCAGCGGCATTTGCGCAGCAGCAATTTCCAGCCGGACATCCGGTATCGGCAGAACTGTTTTTGATGCCGAAGAATCCGGCGCCCGATCTTTTCGGGTTCGCTCCCGCGAGGGTAGCTTCCGTCTATTGGCTTCGGCTACCCGATTTTGAATCGCCTCGCGCTCCAGTCGCTTCTTCTCTTCCCGCCGTGCCCTCTTTTCCAGCACGTGAACCGCTTCCGGATCAAAACCGGCCTCGGCCGAAGGAGGATGTGATCGGGCGCTCACCAACTCTTCGCCCATGCTCAAGATCTCCTGTCCCAGCAATAGCCATGGGTCGCGGAATTTGCCGATGAGCTCTCTCTGCCATCCATTCAAAATCGGACTGAATTTGCGCCCGAAGATCGTAACATTCCGCTTCGCCACCGGGAAACGGCGGGCGACATACCGCACGGCTACCTCGATCGGGAGAGGTTCAATGAGACAATCGAAATTGTCTGGTTCTCCATCTCCGGTGATTCGCCAATGGAGCATCTCGCCGGCCACCCAGACTGCGCCATGAGCCAGTTTTTTGTCGGTATGATACCGAAGCCAATCAAATGTGATCCGCTGTTTCGACCAGTCGAGCGTGACATGCAGCTCAATCCTGCGCTCTTCTGGGAACAACGGCAGAGTGCTCATGCGGTCAGAGTTTTTCAAGCTGACGGGTCAAACCATTTGTGCAAGACAAAAATCTGGACGGCTCATGTCACTACCCAAATTCCAGCAGGATGAATCACGAGTTCAAAATCACAATCTGTGTTTCAAACTTTTGAAACTTTTGGGCTGTTGGATCAATCGCGCAAGCGCACCAGCTGCTCTCGTTGCATAATCAACCGGAGTCGCGGCTGAATTGTAGCTTGCGACAGGTCAAGATGTAATTACAGTGTCTACGTGGCCTCAGAAATCCTCAAAATTGTTCCAATTGGTAATTCCAAAGGGATCCGAATCCCGAGTCCAGTCATTCGGCGCTACGGAATTAGGGATGAAATTGAGCTAATCGAGACGGCGGAGGGACTTTTGCTGCGACCCATTGATTCGAATAAACTCAGCCTTGAGGAAAGCTTCCGGGAGATGGCGGCCGACACCGAAGCGATCGCTGAAGCACAATCACTCGAAGGCGCTTTGGCAGACGGCCTGGAGGAAGATGATTTCAACCGAAAACCGAAGTGAAGATTGTTCGGCACGGAATTTACTGGGTCTCCCTGGATCCCACGATCGGACGAGAACAACAGAAGACTCGACCTTGTGTGGTCGTGAGCCCGGAGGCGATGCATCAGACAACAATGGCGGTAGTCTGTCCGTTGACGAGCAAATTGCATCCGAGCTGGGCCCATCGCCTGCAGCTGGTTTGCCGGCGGAAGAAAGCAGAAATAATGGCAGACCAGATTCGAGCCGTCAGCCTGGCCAGATTCGGCGGTTTCATCCAGCAACTGTCAGCGGCCGAGGTTCTCCAACTGCAAAGCATTTTGACCAGGCTGTACGGAATGTAACGCAAAGTAAACGTACCCCGACTACGCCAAGCCTTCCACCGTCGTCCCGTCAAAGCGCTTACACGCATACACGCACAGGTTCGCGGGACTATGGCGGACAAGACGTCGCGGCCAATTCTATGATCTTGCGTGCGCTGACGGTCGGGGCGCGTCGTAGCCTGCGAAAAGACTCCTACCTTTGCTAGCTTTGTTGCCTTCTGTTCAAAACTCTTCTTTGCGTTCTCTTGTGGCTATTTTTTATCCGTGGACGCGTTATTGCGGATCAGCAAACCCTTGAAAAAAGCACCGCGAACGATCGCTCCAAACTAATTCGTGAACAATTAGCCGGTACCCCGAAGATGCTGGAGAAAACAACTCCCCCTTTTGAATTTGCGGACTAAGATTTTCAAAGACCTGATTGAGGAACAATTGGCGTCCATACCTGATATCACTTTTCGAAGACTGTTCTCAGGTTTTGGCATCTACTCCGGTGAAACGATTTTTGGTCTGATCCATGGCGAGAAACTCTATTTCCACACGGACGATGAGAGTCGGACACAGTACGAGAAATGCGGATCCACATTCTTCACCGCGCCTGGAAGCAAAAAACCGCTCAAGAATTATTATGAGGTCCCACCCGCCATCATCGAACAGAAGAAAGAACTTGTAGCGTGGGCACTGGCAGCAATCGCGACAAGAAAGTAAAGTGCTGGCAACCAACGTCGCAGGACAACCTGCAACGTGATCAGTTCGTCCTCTTGCAGAAGATGGCTGCTGGTGAAACCGGGCCAGAGCTTTTGAGACCATATCCTCAATTGACCGAGGCGGATCTTCAGTCGGTCTTGGAATATGCAGCTCGGGCGGCGGCAGAAGAGATTGTGCTCGCTGAATCCTAAGTGCGCCTGTTCTTCGACGAGAATCGGAGCGTCCTATCCGCACAGTGGACGGCCAGGACGCTCCGTATTGATATTTTAGACGCTCGAGCCGCTAGCCTAGAAGGAAAAACGGATGCGTGGAGCTATCAAGGAGTAATAATGTAAACGAAAAAACGTGCCGGAGCCGCATACCTTTGCCCTGATTGAAGGAGGCATGGAACCGGCACCAGCGGATTCAGCAACACGCATACCATTGTCTCGCTTGCAGACCACGTCGCCACCGGCCAATTTGAACTTGGGTTCTGTTCGACCGACTGATTGTACAGCCATCTGAATGATGCTGTCGATTTGTTGGAAAAAGAATGCGAGACGATAAGCGACAACGAGATCGGCAAAAGAAGGCGCATAGAGAAAGTCGGCCTGAGAAACGAACATGAAAACCTATTTCGCGAACCAGATCATCCGGGTCTTCAGACGGATGCGTCATCGGTACAAGTTCGTCCTAATCGATCTCAACCGGGAAACTAATCTCCCTGTCCGATACAGCCGGAAACAGATCCCCACACCCTACGACGATATCTTTCTTCTGCCGCGAAAGGCCAGGAAAGCCGGCGACGATACCGACACAAAGACCACCACTGCGTCGATCGAAGGGTGCACGCACCGCCAGTCTGGTGGTAGTAACTACAAACATCGTAAAGGATCTGAATGGGACACAAGCCTCCGAACCGGAACTGTCGTTGGAGGGTCGCGTCTATACGTTACACTAATATGCCGAGAGGACTAACTTTGGTTCAGGGCCTTCTGCACTAGGGAAAACTTACGATGGAGCGCGCGATCCTTTGGGAGCCGCTCGCTAAAGCGACGAATAGCGATGCTTACGGCATTGTGGTGGATACCGCCTGCCAGCTTACCGAGCTCTTTGAGGCTCAGTCGTCCACGGCTTCTGCCAAGTAAAAGAGCAGTCTCCCGTGCGCCGCTGCCGCGGGAGTGCAAGAGTTCTTCTGCCGGTCGAGTCAGGCTTAGGCAATTGCGCGACGAATCACAAAATAGCAATCGCTCACTCTTCACGCCAAGCAGACTTCGCTAATTCCTTTCAGAAAGCAATGTCAACTGGTCGGTGGAAAGTTACCGCAGCTTTTAGCAGTGCGGGCTTGAGCACAGTTCCGCAGCTGGAAGCCGACTTCGCAAGCTACGGCGTACCTTAGCACAGAGTTTTGGCAATACCACAGGTTCGGCGGCGACAAAGCCCTGGCGTAGTCGGGCTGCCGTCTACTATTGGCTATTTCCCACCTTCTCCGATCGGCCGAGCCTGAGTCTGTTAAATGTGTTGCTACGCAAGAGAAATTTCGATGAATGTCCTGAATTACCCACCCTGTTCGTCGGAGTAATGAAAACCGCCGTAGACTGACATTCGCTCGACCGGGACTCGTTCTTATGACTTCGAAAACAACGTACAGAAAACAACTGAAAGGACAAGTGATTATGTCAACAAACACCGGAAACACGATCCGTCTCCACCGGGTGCTCCGGGCCACGCCGGAGAAAATTTATAGGGCGTTCCTGGATGCGGACGCAATGGCAAAGTGGCTTCCCCCGAATGGATTCACCAGCAAGGTTCATCATCTGGATGCGAAAGTCGGTGGCACTTACAAGATGTCGTTCACCAATTTCACCACCGGCAAGAACCACTCCTTCGGCGGAACCTATCTCGAATTGAAGCCTCACGAACGCATCTGCTACACGGACAAATTCGACGCCGCAGAACTGCCCGGCGAAATGCAGACGACAATCACCATGAAGCCGGTGTTCTGTGGCACCGAATTGAACATCACCCAGGCAGGAGTGCCCGCGGCGATTCCCGTCGAGGCGTGCTATCTCGGCTGGCAGGAATCGCTAGCGCTCCTGGAGAAACTCGTTGAGGCTGAAATTCCAGATGAGCCTAAAGGAAACATCTAGTCGCAAGAAACCCAGCTTCATAGGGCAACGCTGAGCGCTGAAAATCATCAATTCTTTGTTCCCTTTGCCATCTTCTGTCTAAAAAACTCTTTGGTTCCTTTTGTTCAAATCAGTTCTGTGTCTCACCGAGCTTGTTCACTCGCGCTCGTAGTCCTGGATAACATCCGGATCAGCATCGTTACGGTGTTTGGCGATGAAGGCCTGCGACGCGGCACGATATTCCTTAATGAATGCCGGATTAGTCGGGCTTACCGCATATTGACCGGCGGCTTTCTCGACTGGAGCTCGGTCCTGGTCCACGATGATCCTTTTTCCGTAATCCGATTCATCGCTCATAATGACGATATTGCGTTCGAAACCCGGAATATATTTTGCGACGAAAGGCTCGTTCTCCGGCGGAATGAGAATCCGGTTACGGATTGGGTAAATGCTCGCCGACATCGTGTTGAATTGTAAAACGACGTCCCGGACATCGGCGGTTTTCAAAACAGCGTCATGGTCCCAGATGTACTGGTCATTGAGCCGGGAATTGGTCTCCTGCGAATGCACAATGACCGCGCTGCCGGTCGTCCCGAAAGCGTTGAGGAAAAGAGCATTCAATACGTGGCCGGTAAAGAAATTAATTTGGCTGAACAGGAAAATAGGGGTGATCAGGCCGTACCATCCACGATGGCCTCGCAACTTCGCCAGCAGTGCGCTGGTGCCGATACCGACAATGAAAAGCGCGAGCATTGCCAACATCGGGTGTTGGGTGAGGAAGTACAATATGGCCGATAGGATAACCATGCGAACACGTTTTTCACCTGTTTTACCTTAATGGTCAACCCTGGCCTTCAGCAGGCCGAATAGAGATAGCAGATCGTAGATAGCATAGTAGACGCAACCAAGCCGATCTCCCAGCGGCTAGCGCGATCTTCGGCCCATTGTCAGTATGGTCCCCGAAATAGGGTCGTCAGTATGGTCCCCGAAATAGGGTCACGCCTTAACAAGCAACCATTCGAAACGGAGATGGCCCTGAGGTTATGCCGCGACGCACCGGGCGCACGGGACGGCTATCAGTCAGCGCGAGCTCAAAGCCCGACAAGATGCCGCTAATCACCAATTTCATCTCGAATTGGGCAAACGCCATACCAATGCAACGCCGGACACCCCCGCCAAACGGCAAATACTCAAAAGGAGAATAATGGCGTTCCAAAAAGCGTTCGGGCCTGAATTCATCCGGATCTGGGTAGACATCCTCGCGGTGATGAGCCAGGTAGATGCAGCCGATGACTACGGTACCAGGTTCAAGTGAGGAACCCGTCAGCTCAACGGTCGATTTTGTGACTCGCGCAAACAAGGTCATCCCTACCGGGTAAATCCGTAACGTTTCGCAACAAACGGCATTGAGATAGGGTAGTCGAAATACGACACCGGGATCCAAGGGGCCGTCGAGTGCCTGAAGTTCCTTCAACAGTTGCTGGCGTATTGTCGGAAATTTGTGAATCCAGTACAACGCCCAGGTAATAGCCGTGGCGGTCGTTTCATGACCGGCTACCAACAGGGTCATCAACTCGTCGCGCAACTCGGCATCCGTCAGGGCCTCGCCGGCTTCGTCACGGGCAGACATGAGCAAAGTGAGGATGTCGTTGCGGGACGGGTCTGGATGGGTTCGACGCTCGGCGATTTCAACGTAAATGAGCTGGTCTATCTGCCGTCGGGTACGGACGAAGTTACCCCATGGACTTAGTGGCCCAAGATCCTGCCGTAGCATCGGAAAAAAGAGGAGGCTTACACTTAATGGATTACTCATTCTATCGAGCATCGTTGCCAGAAGCCTCTCGAGTTGCTGATAGCGGGTGCCCTCGTTTAAACCAAAGACTGCTCGCAGGATGACGCGCAGGGAAATCTTTTGCATGGACTTTCGCACAGGGAAGGTCTTCCCAGCGACCCGCTCTCTCATTACCTCCTCAGTGATGTCTCGAATAAGTTGTCCGTAAGAACGCATCCGTTCTCCATGAAAAGGGGGCATCAACAATTGACGCATCCGCCGATGGCGATCACCACTCAATCCCATCAGGGATTGCGTTCCTAGGAGAGGTTCTAATAGCGTGTTTAGGTCACCAGGTGAATCGAAGAGCTCGGAATCGTCGCTTGTCATAATGACCTGCAAGGCTTGGGGATTGCTGAAGAAGACGACGGGAGGTAAATTCTGGCTGAGAGACACCGTGAAGCGGTCGCCAAATCGATCACTGCAACCCCGCATAAAAGAAAATGGCGTCGTAATCCACTGAAGCATTTGCCAGATCTTAGGCGATTTTGGCCCGGCGGGGAGCGACATAAGCTACTTTAGATTTGATCTTATTGCCACGGAAGGTCCGCGTGCAAATTTTCTTCAGTGCGTGTTTTTGCCCGGCAAGAAGATCTTGCAGATTTTAGCCGGACAGGACCGCAGCCAAAATTTGCCGAGCAATGGTAACATACGCCAGGACTTGAGCGTCCGACTCTTTTTGTTCCAGTCGCCGTATTCGTTGTTCCGATTGCCGGGTTACGGCGGCGGCGCGGTACTCTTGCGGATCATCAACTGGGCAGTAGGATAGGGGTCAGTCAACAAATCCTGACACATTTTATTACAGCTTGGGACTGCTTCAGGGCCGCACTTCATTGGCTGTCAAGATTTGTTGACTGACCCCTTTGGTTCC
>JBEEIB010000255.1:0-9637 GCA_041167675.1 Verrucomicrobiota bacterium | reverse complement strand
CTGATTCATATCGCTCCAACTTCCGACCATTCTATCTCCACCCACCCCATGCATTCCTATCTTTCTGCTCACTGTGCTCTCCAGAGGATAGGTCGCGGATTTTCCGCTCGCCCTTCTCGGGACGGATTCCGTTCTTGGCTTCGCCTTTAAGAAGCAGGCTCGCCAATGCATCAGGCCGAATCGAGTTCAGCAGTGTTTTGTTTATGGACTGCTCTTTCGCTTTCGGCTGCTCTCCACCCCGTCTCTCGACGACCCAGTTGCCTTCCGTTACGGACAGACCAGTGTTTCTGTCCGATGAGGACTTTCACCCCATTGTTGTTGCGTACTCTCAGGCGCACTCCTCTTACGCCTTCGGCGTGCACGAGTCTCCTCAATCACCTTCTCACCTCTCACTTGGAGGGCCTGGAGCTAAGTCGCCAATCCGTAATTCCGTAATCATTGGGTCACGTCTTAACAAGCGACAGAGTTGTTTGCGGCGGTGAGGACTTGTCCCGGAGGGAGTGATTTTCTCTAACCCCAACAGCAATCCCAGTCGCAATCTCTTATGTCGCAGCGCATGGACGGCTGCCGGACCGCTACCAAAGATGGCACCGGGAATGGCGACTGCGGTTTCTGGTAGCCAAGCGCGCGGCTCCGGGTCCATCTCAATGTCGCGGCAAACCGAAGACATATTGGGGATCCGACGTCGTCCTGAGTAGGCAAGGCGAGCGGCATTGGCATCTCACTATGTCGGACAGGCTAGTCGCCGCTACCAAAGGTTGTGGGACCGTTAACTCGTGGCCGCCGCGTGAACCGAGCGACGTAAAAATTCGCATCGAAGATGTCCAGGACGGCGTTGCTCGCTCGTTGTAGAGATGAAAATCAGCGATTAAAAACTATGAGCACAAAAACGAACTCTCACCCGACGGAAGCCGTATCGGACCGGGACCTAATCTTGACTCGCATCATCAATGCACCGCGCGAAAAGGTATACAAGGCGTGGACCGATCCCGAGCTCCTCAAGCAGTGGTTCGCGCCACTGCCCTATACGACACCGATCGCGGAGCTTGATGTCCGGGCGGGCGGCGCCAACCTGATCGTCATGCGCGATCCGCAGGGTAACGATCTTCCGAATCGAGGCGTCTATCTCGATGTGGTCGAGAACGAGCGGCTCGTGTTCACCAATGCCTACACCAAAGCTTGGGAGCCGTCGGAAAAGCCGTTTATGACGGTGATCCTGACTTTCGAGGACGAAGGTGGTAAAACCAAATATACCGCTCTTGTGCGTCACTGGACGGTGGCCGACCGCGAGACGCACGAAAAGATGGGCTTCCATCAAGGCTGGGGTCAGTGTGCCGATCAGCTCGAAGCGCTTGTGAGCTAATGCACCGTCACGCAAGTAAGAGGCATACCGCGTGTCGCTCCGCGACCGCAGGATCGAGGACGTAACTGCACCATGCTAGGCCGAGAATCGTTGCGAGAGGCAAAAGCATTCGGCCTAACGGGGCGATGGGTTGCCGGTGATTCTGTGGTCTCGGAGAGACGCGCCCTACCTCCGCGGGCGTCAGACCACTACCTTAAGTTGACGCAGATGGGTAGCTGCCGGACGCGAGCGACTATGCACTGGAGATTGAATTCAGACCACTTACCGTTTGATATAGACGGTCTTGATATTCACAAACTCTTGGATGCCGAAGCTGGAAAGCTCGCGACCGTAACCGCTCTCCTTTATCCCGCCAAATGGGAGTCGCGGATCGGAGCGGACAAAGTCGTTCACAAAACTTGAGCCAGCCTCAAGTTCGTTGGCGGCAATCTTTTCACCGCGTTCCAAGTTCCGGGTAAAGACGGCTGAACCAAGGCCAAAATTGGTAGCATTCGCGACCACGATCGCTTCGCTTTCAGACTCGACCGGGATCACCGAAGCGACCGGACCGAACAGTTCTTCGTGGTAAGCCGGGCATCCCTCATGGACGTCGGTTAACACTGTCGCCGGATAGAAAGCGCCCTGACCGGCCGCCAGTTTGCCGCCCAGCAAAACCCGCGCACCCTGGGCAACACTGGCCTCCACTTGTTGGTGTATTTTGTCGCGCAGGTCTCGACGAGCCAGGGGACCGAGATCGGTGTCGGATGCAAACGGATCGCCGAAGCGCGGAGCAGCCATTCGTTTAACCAAAAGGTCTTCAAATGCTGGACGCACCTTTTTCGGCACAATAAATCTTTTGGCAGCGATGCAGCTCTGGCCGGAATTAAGCAGCCGACCGGTAGCACACACTGCTGCCGCCTGCTCCAGATCGGCGTCTTCGAGGATGACGTAGGCATCGCTGCCACCTAACTCGAGCACGCATTTCTTGAGCACTTCGCCGGCTTGGCGCGCCACTGCTTTGCCGGCGGCAACGCTACCCGTGAGACTGACCGCATCGACCCGAGGGTCGTGGATCACTCCTTCGATAGCCGGGATATCAATCATCAGGGCCCGAAACACGCCTTCTGGAAAGCCCGCCTCGTGGAATACTGATTCCGTTGCCAGCGCACAGCCCGGCACATTATTGGCGTGTTTGAGAGCTGCGACATTCCCGGCCATCAGGGTTGGCGCAGCAAATCGAAAGACCTGCCAAAATGGAAAGTTCCAGGGCATAAGCGCAAGCACCAGCCCCAAGGGATTAAAGGTAACGTACGCTTTCGCTCCTTCAATCTGCGCGCTCTGAGGTTGCAGGAAACGCGATGCGTTGCCGGCAAAGTAGTCGCATCCGGTCGCGCATTTTTCGATTTCCGCTCGTCCATCTTTCAGCGGTTTGCCCATTTCGACCGCCATCAGTTCAGCAAATTCGCCGGCGCGGCGCCGCAGAACTTTGGCCGCTTGACGCATCAGATCGGCCCGGGTTTCGAAATCAGTCCATCGCCATTGACCGAAGGCCTCGCTTACTGTTTGGAGAATGGCATTTACTTCCTGCTGGGTATGCCCCTCATAAGTTTTGACGATTTCGCCGGTGCTTGGATTGATCGCTTTGAATTCCGCTCTCTGCTCTTCCAAAACCACGCTGTTCATGACAGGGTTACCGTCACATAGCCGGGCCATCGAGTGAATTGATTTTTTTCACCAGCATGCTGCACGACGCTTTCCGCCTTGTGTTGGTGTTAGCAAACGCTTAGCGTTCTTGGCCGAAGCAGGAAGCCGTCTAGGCTCCCTTCGCTTTATCCCCCCCGTCAACCCCCATATATTATGAACAAGCGAATTTCTGTCGCTGCCGTGATCGGCGTTGTCGCTCTGACTCAGTTCGGCACTCCGGTCCAGGCCGCGGATACTTCCTCCGCCGATTGTTTCAAACCGTTTACCCCTCAGACAAAAATGCTGGAGTTTAAAGCCAAGAAACCTCCGTACCGGGTTGCCCTGGCCAACGGTTACATCGGTAATACCTGGCGCATCGAGATGATCAAATGCCTCGAGGCCTACGCCCAAGATCCGGAGATCAAACCTTTGATTAAAGAATTGAAAATCGTCAGTACCGGTACCGATGTTGCTGCGCAGATCGGGGCAGTTGATAACTTCATCAACGCTGGTTATGATGTGGTCCTGATCAATGCCGTCAGCTCGACCGCATTCAAGCCGGTCATCGAACGAGCCAAGCGAGCCGGCGTGCTTCTCATTTCCTACGATAACACGATCGACAGCGATCAAATTGTGGCGGTCAACGAAGACCAGCTTGAGGTCGGCCGTCTGATGGGGCGCTGGATCTTGAAGGAAATGGGCAACAAAGGGAACATTGTCGAGGTCCGCGGCGTCGCTGGCAATCCCGTTGATCTCGACCGGCACAAAGGCTTGCGCGAGATCCTCGACAAGGAGCCAGACATCAAATCCGTCGAGGTGGTCGGGAACTGGGATGACGGCACCGCCCAGAAGGCCGTAGCCGACGCCATCGCGGTACACGGCAAATTCGATGGCATGACTTGTCAGGGCGGTACCACCGGAGCGGTGCGCGCACTGATCGATGCCAAGAATCCTTTCATTCCCGTCGCCGGCGAAGCCGAAAACGGTTTCCGGAAGTTGATTGCGGAGCACGCCAAGGAAGGCTTGAAAGGCTGGTCCTATGGTCAGTCGCCTGCTCTGGTTGCCATCTCGCTCAAGGCGGCGCTCGCTGCGCTCCAGGGTAACAGTTTGCCCCAATATATCTCGGCACCGATTCCGGAGATTGACTACACGAATATGAAGCCGGGCGTAGACTATTTTCCGGATCTCTCAGATGACTTTTTTGTCGCCAGCGGATTCCCTCAGTGCAATATCACGCTGGACGCGGGCAAGCTGATGAACGCAGCCAAGACCAGCGACTAAACCGCCGCATTCAAGCGCGCCCTCGTGGGTGAACAGCACGAGGGCCGTGGCGCCCGCCTTTGCCTTCCCAAATGTCCGAGCCGGCACGCAGACCCTTTTTGCGTTTGCAAGGGATCACAAAGCGTTACGGCGGTGTGACTGCGTTGGCCAACGTCGATTTCTCCTGCTCACTCGGCGCCATTCACGCCGTCGTCGGTGAAAACGGTGCCGGTAAGAGCTCTTTGATGAAAATCATCGCGGGCGTTGTTCGACCAGATGAAGGCCAGATCTATTTGGAGGGTCACCCCGTGCAGTTCACATCTCCGGCTGAAGCCGCTCTGCTCGGCATAACCTGCATTTTTCAGGAACTATCGCTTCTGCCGGACCTCTCTGTCTCGGATAATATCTCGATCGCCGATCCACCCAAACGTTTCGGATTGATCGATCGCCGCCGCCAACGGCGAACCGCCGAAGAAGTGCTACGCCAGGTTGGCTGCCCGGACATTCATCCGGACGAGCGAGTGAAGGATCTTCCCCTCTCCCGCCAACAGATGGTCGAGATTGCGAAAGCGCTCGTTCGTAATCCGCGCCTCGTCATTATGGACGAGGCTACGTCCGCTCTTACCGCGAGAGACGTGGAACAGCTCTACCGAATTATCCGCGGACTGCGCGACCGGGGTGTGGCAGTGCTCTACATCTCCCACCGTATGCCGGAGATCTCCGCCATCGCCGATATCTGTTCGGTGTTCCGGAACGGCAAACATATCGACACCTTTCCAATGGCAAGCCGGACGACGGAGGAGATCGTGCCGATGATGATCGGACGCGAGCTGGCCAGAGCTTATCCCGCAAAGGTCAGTACCAGCGCCGATTCGGCAGCTCGGGTAAACTCTGCGGACCATAAACCGCAAACCGGGCCTCTGCTGGAAATCAAGGACCTGTTCTGGAGTAATGTTCTCCGCGGTATTTCCCTTCGGCTTGCCGCTGGGGAGATCGTCGGCCTTGGCGGCTTGGATGGCCAAGGCCAAAGCGAGCTTCTGCTGGCGTTGTTCGGTGTACTCCGTGGGCTTGGGGGTGAAGTTTTCATTGACGGCCGGCGCCTCGCGATCAAGCACCCACGGCAGGCTAAGGCACCCAAGATCGGTTTAGCGCTCATTCCCCAGGATCGGCAAACCCAGGGTTTGCTCCTACCGATGTCAATTGAGGATAATCTGATACTCGCGGCAGCATCGGACCTGAGTAAGTACGGTGTCATCGATCGAGCCAAGGAGCGGTCAGCTACCAATCAGGCTGTCGCGAAACTACAAATCCTGGCCAACGATCTCGGCGCACCGGTGAGAACATTATCTGGAGGTAACCAGCAGAAGGTCGTTATCGGTAAGTGGCTGCTGAAAAATCCAAGAATCCTGCTCTTAAACGATCCGACACGGGGCATCGATGTCGGCACTAAACAGGAGCTCTACCAGTTAATGCGCGAATTGGCGCAAACCGGCCTTGGCATTCTTTTTTATTCAACCGACTACGAAGAGCTGATCGGCATGTGCGACCGCGTCGTGGTCTGTTACGGAGGAAAATTAATTCGCGAACTCAGTGGTCCAGAATTGAACGAACACAACCTGATTACTGCCTCGCTCAATTTAGGCGAGAGCGCTGGTGCAGCGGAGTCCGAGAGCAGGTCGATCGAGACCGGCAGTCCAAAAGCGTCAGCTTGGCAGAATCTTAACCGATTCTGGAAACGCAACGCAGGACCGGCTCTCAGCTTCCTGGTGTTCGCCATCATGTTCATCCTGTTTGCCTCGCAGCAATCGAATGGGCTATCCACGAACGTCTTGACCTCCGTCTCCAATAAAGGAGCCATTCTGGGATATGTCGCCATTGCCCAAACCCTGGTGATTCTGACCGGCGGTTTTGATTTGTCGGTCGGGATGGTTATGACGATGGCCTCCTGTCTGGCTTCCGTGATTCTAAACGGTTCGGCTGGCCAGACTACTCTGGGAGCCTTGGCAGTACTTGCAAGCGGGCTTGTTGCCGGGATCGTCAATGCCGTAATCGTTGTTCTCGGCCGGATCCAGCCGATCATTGCAACCCTGGCGACCGGCGCGATCTACTTCGGGATTGCTCTCTGGTTGCGGCCGAGCCCAGGCGGCAGCGTCAACGAGGATCTAAGCAACGCTCTAACGTACGACGTGGGGGGCGTACCTGCGACCTTCCTTTTGTTGTTGGCAACCATCGCGTTCATCTGGTGGCCGTTTCGTATCTCTATCATCGGCCGTAATTGTTACGCGCTCGGATCCTCTGAACGAGCCGCCTATATGTCGGGCCTGGCCATCGGGCGAGCTCGGTTTGCGGCCTATTCACTTGCTGGTTTGCTGGCAGCCACCGGAGGGCTCCTGCTATCCCTCATCTCCCTGTCGGGCGAGGCGAGCGCAAGCCAGGGTGGCTTTTACACACTGAACTCGATTGCAGCCGTCGCGATCGGAGGCACCTCCCTTTTCGGCGGATCAGGAGGAATCATCGGTTCGATCTGCGGCGCGCTGGTACTTCGCACGATTAGTGACCTGCTTTTCGTCTTCAACGCTCCGGCGCTCTGGCAGCCCCTGTTTCAAGGATTTATCCTGCTCGGCGCAGTCTGTCTGGGCGGACTTCGAGTGCTTCGTCGGAAAAATCAGATGGACGTCTTCCAGTGAACCGCATTTTCACAAAAACGAATCAACCGATTCTCGCGGCGAGCGCTTGTATCCTGGTGATCCTGGCGATCGGGGCGATGATCAACCCCAATTTTGTTTCACCCAACTACCTGCTGCTGCAATTGGAGGTGGCCTCGTTCCTCGGGATCATTGCCGGAGGCTCGATGTTGGTCATCCTGCTCGGACACATCGATCTTTCCATCCCATGGACAATCACCATGGGAGCGATGATGGGGACGGCAGTGGCTCATGTTGAGGAGACGGCTGGACTGTTGACATTCCCGGTCGGCCTGGGCTGCGGAGCCCTGGTCGGACTGATTAACGGACTCGGCGTAGCGTGGTTGCGGGTACCTTCGATGATCTTCACGCTGGGGATGAACGCGGTCTTGCAAGGATTAGTTGTGCTTTATACCGGGGGAGCCGCGCCCGCGAGTCACGCGACACGGTTGATGTCGATTCTGGCGGTCGATCGAACGTTCGGCATTCCCAACGCCTTGTTCGTCTGGATTGCGGTATCGGGGGTTCTGGTATTTCTGCTGCGCGCCACTCAATTCGGACGTTACCTTTATGCGGTCGGTAACCGGGAGAGGGCGGCATACTTATCGGGAGTGCCAACCCGATTGGTGATCGTCGGCGCTTTTGTCACGAGCGGGATTACCTCTGCGCTGGGAGGCATCATGCTGACCGGTTACTCCACGAAAGCGTATCAGGGCATGGGAGACGCCTATTTGCTACCGGCGATCGCGGCAATCGTGCTAGGAGGGACCAATGTCCTCGGGGGAAGCGGTCGGTATGCCGGGACTGTGATTGGCGTTCTTTTGATTGTGCTCCTCCAGAGCATGCTCTCGGTGTTGCAGATGCCTGAAGCAGGGCGACAGATCATCTATGGAGGTGTGCTGCTGAGCATGCTCCTCATCTACGGACGGGCCGCCCGCCTGCGCGAATAGCCGAATACTTTACCGCGGACGATTTCAGATCAACATTGGACTCCTCATGTCGACCGCCCCTTATCTCCGCCTGAACCCGCAGGATCAAGTCGCCATTGCCTACCGCGATCTTGAACCTGGCACGCCACTAGAAAATAGCACTTGCCAGAACCTCATCCCGGCCGGGCATAAAGTCGCTCTCACTGCGATCGCCTCGGGTGAATCAGTTCGTCGTTATGGACAGATAATCGGCATTGCCAGCCGAGCCATCGCACCGGGACAACATGTACATGTGCATAATCTCGCCATGGGCGACCACGACCGGGATTACCGCTTCGGAGACGATTATGTGCCGACTCAGCCGGATGCAGCGGTGACGTTTTCCGGCATCGTTCGCCCTGACGGTAGGGCGGGCACCCGAAATTATCTCGGGGTTTTGAGCTCCGTGAACTGCTCCGCCACGGTCGTGCGCGCAATCGCTGATACGTTCACCTATCGGCCAGAGTTGTTGGCTGGATTTCCTAACATCGACGGCGTGGTCGGACTCACCCATGGGACCGGCTGTGCGATGTCTGCCGACGGCCTTGGACTCCGTCTCTTGCGTCGCACCATCGCAGGGTATGCCCGCCACGCGAATTTTGCTGCAGTGCTGCTTATCGGGCTCGGCTGCGAATCGAATCAAATTCGGTGCCTGCTCGAAGCGGAAAACCTCGAGGAATCGGACCGCCTGCGCACATTTACCATTCAGGAATCTGGAGGAACCGCCAAGACGATCAAGAGGGGCATCGATCTCATCAAGGAAATGGCCGTTTCAGCGGACCGGATTACTCGGGAACCAGTTTCCGCGAAGCACCTGGTTCTTGCCTTGCAGTGCGGGGGTTCCGACGGCTACTCGGGTGTGACTGCTAACCCGGCATTGGGAATGGCAGTCGACCGCCTGGTTCGCGCTGGCGGCACCGCGATTTTATCGGAAACCCCCGAGATTTATGGCGCGGAGCACCTGTTGGTCCGCCGAGCTGCGACCAGAGAGGTTGGGGAAAAACTCATCGAACGGATCCGATGGTGGGAGGAGTACACGACGAGGAATGACGCGACCATGGACAATAATCCATCTCCCGGGAACAAGGCGGGAGGTTTAACGACTATCCTGGAGAAATCGCTCGGCGCTGCTGCCAAAGGCGGCTCAACCGGATTAATGCAGGTCTATGAGTACGCCGATCAGGTCAAAACCGCCGGCCTGGTCTTTATGGACACCCCTGGGTATGATCCCGTTTCCGCGACCGGGCAGGTGGCGGGCGGCGCTAATCTGATTTGTTTTACGACCGGCCGCGGATCCGCTTTCGGCGCCAAACCGGCACCTTCAATCAAGCTCTCCTCCAACACCAAGACTTACCTTCGCCAGTTGGAGGACATTGATATCAATTGCGGCGAAATTCTCGACGGGACGGTCTCGTTGCCGGATACGGGCGAAAAGATCTTTCGCAAAATCCTGGCAGTCGCTTCCGGCGAGAAAACCAAAAGCGAGGAACAGGGGTACGGTGAAAACGAGTTTGTGCCGTGGATTATCGGCGCGACAATGTGAAAGCGCAGAATAAATAGCAGATAGCAGATGTGAGGGATGACGCAGACATCTGCTATCTGCTGTTTTCCATCTGCGTTCGTAAAGAAATTAGACGACAGCTGTTGACCGTCGCGCTACCATGTCGAAATGGCTGGTCAGATTCTCAATCCCCAGGGCC
>JBEEIB010000254.1:0-5167 GCA_041167675.1 Verrucomicrobiota bacterium | reverse complement strand
GCTTCATCGTGACCGCGGAAGCGGATCCCGCCACGCGTGTCAAGGGGCAGATCCGAGAGGTCGCACCCCAGGCGGACCTGGCCACGCGCACGCGACGCGTCAGGATCACGCTGGTCGATCCACCGCTGAATTTCCGGCTGGGATCCATCGTGAAGGCGGTCGCCGCGACGGATGCCGGCGCCGAGATCGAGCTGCCTTCGTCCGCCTTACTCGAGCGCAATGGCCAGACGTTTTTGTGGGTGGTCGATGAGACCGCCTAAATGTCGGGGGTCGGGATGGGTAGTGTAGGTTCATGCCCACCCTATCTTGTTGTGATCGCCTGACCATCCGGGTCGTATTGTTGAAAGTCAGCCCGCTCGTCGCCCGGCTGATTTCGGTGCCGGACGACCTTTCTCTGGAAGAGCTTCACGACGTTCTGCAGCTCGTTCTCGGCTGGAGCGGACAAGCGTTCTACAACTTTCGTATCCACGGCCAAGAGATCGGCCGCCGTCGCCATTTGCGAGCCCGCCTCCTGCGCGAGTTCCAGCTTCGGCGCCGCGAAAAGTTCCTATATACCTACGACTTCCTCGATCTGTGGGAATGGGAGATTCGCGTTCTGGATATCGAACCGGGATCGGCAGAAGCCTGGCGGCCCCGTTGCTTGGCAGGCCGGGCCGCGACGCCACCGGAAGAATGCGGCGGTCCGCGCGGGTACATGCGAATTCTGGATCAGCGCAAGTACTATCCGCCCATGGCAGAACAGGAGCTGGTCGAGAAGGCCTTGCAGCGCATCGCGGGAGTGCTGCCGGACCGGGGTCATCGAGACTTGCTCAAGGAGTTGCTCGATCAAGGGCTGGAGAAGGCCGTACAACGGCTCAAAGAATACGCACAATTTCAACCGGATCGTTTCAGCCTGCAGGAGGTCAATGATCGGCTCGTTCGGTTCTGCCCGTACGGGAGGGCGGGCTGATGAAGTTCCGGATCCAGGTGCTTCGCGTGGCCGATGACGGTGCCGAGCGAATGAAGGAAGTGATGGAGTTCGAACGGCAGGAACTCGCCATGGAAACGCTGGGAATGAGCTTGGCCGAAGGGAAAGCCGTGCTCAAGGGAGTGCAGGAGTTTGCGGCCGAACAGCAGGCCGCGGAGTTTCTGCAACGGGAGCGGACTTGCCGGCATTGCGCGAGGCATCTGTCGAGCAAAGGCGCCGGTTCGACTTCAGTGCGCACGGTGTTCGGGACAGTGCGGCTGCCGAACCCACGCTGGAATCAGTGCGACTGTCAGTCGACCGGGAAAGGGAGCTTTCGACCGCTCCAAGGCTGGCTGTGTGGGCAAACCACTCCTGAGCTACTGTATTTGGAAGTGCGGTGGGCTTCGCTGATTCCCTACGGGGGCGTGGCTCGACTGTTGGAGGATGTGCTGCCGGTAGCCTATACACAAAACGGGATAACGATCCGAAACCACGTATTAGAAACTGCAGAGCGAATCGAAACGGACCTGGGCGAGGAGAAACCCGTATTCTTCGATGGGTCCGAGCAAGACTGGGAAGCACAGCCGCTGCCGGACGGGCCGATGACCGTTGGCATAGATGGCGGCTTTGTCCGAGCAGCCCATAAGGAAGGTTTTTTTGAGGTGATCGCCGGCAAAAGCGTAGTGGACTTTCGGCGTAGCGATGAAGAGGCAACCCCTTCCAGCAAATGCTTCAGTTTCGTCCAGACGTTCGATCAAAAGCCTCGCCGGCGGCTATGGGAGCTGCTGAAATCTCAGGGCATGCAGGAAAACCAGCAGGTGGTCTTTGTCTCCGATGGCGGTGACAGTGTGCGCAACCTACAAGCGTATCTGCATCCGGACAGCGAGCACTGGCTGGACTGGTTTCACATCACCATGCGGATCACCGTGCTGCAGCAGCAGGTGAAAACTTTGAAGTGCGAACAGCCGGAGGTCGGCGAGGAAGTGGCGCGAGAGTTGGAGAGCACCAAACATTTCCTCTGGCATGGCAACACGTTCCAAGCGCTGCAGCGCTTAGAAGGACTCCTTATCGATCTGGAGTTTCCCGAGGTTCCCACGCCACTGACGCAGAAGGTGACCAAGGGTACAGGCGAATTCGAGACCTACATCCGCAACAATGAGGAGTTCATCCCGAACTTCGGCGAACGCTACCGAAACGGCGAGACGATCAGCACGGCCTTCGTTGAATCGACGGTGAACCAGGTGATCAGCAAACGCATGGTGAAGAAGCAGCAAATGCAATGGACACCCCGCGGGGCGCATTTACTCCTGCAGACCCGAACAAAGGTGCTTAACAATGAACTCGAGGCGGTATTCCGCCGATGGTATCCGCGGTTCCGCTCAGCGGCCTGACCCCCGACCTTTAGGCGGTCTCTAAAGAAGCAAGGTTGCTATTAAAGGCGGTGAGGAATGGCCATTCCAGATTACGAGACGCTAATGCTGCCAGTTTTGGAGATCGCGGGCGATGGGCAAGAGCACCGGATCAGCGAGGTCGTAGATCAGCTTGCACGTGCCTTTCGATTGACGGAAGAAGAGCGACGACAGCTTCTACCGAGCGGCAAGCAGACAGCGGCACTGAAACCGTTCTTCAAGAGTGTACTGGGCGATTTTCTTTCCCGGCCAAGGTTACGGCGAGGCACTGGCTCATTTTTTCCGTGGGCAAAAATGTCGATCGACGAGGAATTCTATGCAGAATACGACTACGACCGCTATCAGGAAGAATGCGGACATTACGACAGAGAGGATGACGTTTACTTTTACCACGAGACCTTCGGTGAATGGAAAGCAGCGCATGATCTCTCCGCTCTTCGTCCATACTTGGACGACGGCGAAGTGGCGAATTGGCGTCTCACGCTTGAACTCAATGAATTGGGTAAGTCATTTTTAAGCATCCACAACTGCAGGCAGCAAAGAAATGGGAATCTGTTTTCCGGATAATCCTGTCGAAGAAATGAAGCCTCTTCGCGGGCTCTGCAGGTGCTTTAATGTAAGTCGTTGATTTTCAAAGAGCGATTTGGCCTCTTTGCGAGAGGCTTATCTGTCTGTTGATACCTTTAGTCTCTGCGAGCTGCAACTTTTATTAAAGTTCCTCGTCTTCAATGACTTGCTGCTTGCGAGCGGTGTCCGTTTCTTTTCCATCACCGTGGCTCTCGCAGAACAAAAAGCCTCTTCACGGCCTTTACACGGGCTTTTGTGTAATCTATTGATTTTCAAAGAACGATTTCGACTCTTTGCGAGAGGCTTGTCTCTTTAGTTTATATACTTAGAGTCCTTGCGAGCCGCAAATTTATTAAACGCCATAGTCCTCAATGACTTGTGCTCGCTATGCGGTGTCTGTCATTTTTTCCTCACCGGGGGTCTCGCAGAGCAAATCCCAGAGATTCCGTACCGAATTATGATCCTGATCCCACCGACTATTGCACTGTTTGCAGCGGTGCCAAACATGGTGGGCGGCATCCCATTTCTCAATGGACCCGCAGTTGTGGCATTTTTGAGTTGTATTCTTCGCCGACAGTTTCTGGGCGGTTAGCCGCTGTGACAGCATGAGTCGCAGGGATGAGATTCCGGCTGCTGTGCGCTGCCATTTAACGAGCTCGTGGGCCTGATCTTTCGTTGGATCTTTTGTTGTAACCTGGCGCAGATCGAAGTCTTCGATCCCGCAGATGGAATATTTCTTGGCCAACTCCGAGACGAACTTGCGATAGATCTCGCGCCGGCCGCGCATAAGTTTATCCTGCAGCCCTTTTTTGTACCGTAACAGGTGAAAATGCTGTTTGCGCCATTTCTCGAGTTCAGCCTGAAGTGTGGGATTCTCCCGGTAAATTTTTAACAGCCCGATCACTAGCCGGCGCGGGTTATCTCCCGCCCAGGCCAGGATGTTTTCCGGCCTTTCCGCCTTTTTGCAGAGCTCTGGGTGAGCTGCTTTGATTGCCAGAGCGGTCTGGTTGGTTCCTCGATCAATGATCGATCCCAGAGATTCCGCTTTTCTTTTTCCGTCCAGCCACTGTTTCGGAAGGTAGAGTTCTCTCAGGTCGCCGTCCTCTCCGAGCGCGACAGCGACCCGGAGGCCGGTCTCAAATAGCCGCCAGCCTACTTCAATGGCGACTTTGGCTTTGTTTTTTTCTTCTTGAGGTGGTTCCTCCAAGGTCAGGCGCAACGTGTAGTCATAATCCTTGGTCAAAGAGAGGTAGGTTTTACCGATTGCGCCCGAGGATTTTTGCCGTTGCAGATGTGCCCATTTGATAATCCCATTGGCTGGTAGCATGCGATGCATCGTTACATCGAGGGTAATCCATCTGGGAGAACCGTCCTCGTTGGATTGGACGCGGTAAAGCGCCCGGACGTGTCTCTCTTTTCCACGGATCTGGCCGTTAGCCCGGAGAGCGTTGGTATTAGCGATATTGGGTGCTATCAGGCGCAGCCGGGAGTCCTGGCACTCAAAGAGTTCGGGGACGCTTAGGCCTTTCTGGAATTGAATGGCGAGGCTGCCTTCACCGGTCCACCGGTGAAATTTTGGGTCCATCCTTTGGAAGCGGGCCTGGTTGGCGGCCCTCTCGCTCTCGAGATAGTTAGGCCAGTAAAGCCCCAGTTGTCGGCTGTAGTGGTTACGGGCCTCTTTGATGGCCGCGTCGACCGCCATGTTGCCTTGTTCTATTAATGGTTTGATAGACGGGTCTTCTTTGGCGGCTTTTTTGATCGCTCTGATCCTTTCAAAGATCGGTTTCCGCTCCGTTCTCAGATACCGCAGTCTGGCGGACAGGTCTGGCTGGGTTTTAGTTGTCCGGTTTTGTTTTCTCCAGTCGGAGATCTCCTGCTGGATCGCTTTGATTTCGGTGGTGATCTCTTCGGCTTGTTCCTCCAGCGCCTTGATATCCAGACCCAGATGTTCCTTGATGATCTCTCGGTATTTTTCCCGTCCTTTCAGGAGGGTCTCCGTGAGGAGATTGCGATGTCGGTGCGTCAACGTGAGTTGATGTTCGACATGCGCCGCCTCTTCGGGGTAGGCAATTTTGCACGCGTAACTGAATACTTTAATCGCCTTGGAGGGTTTGTTGTCTTGATCCTCCTCTGGAGTAGGGAGGGGTGTTGAGTCGATCGGATCGATTAGCGCGTCCATGTATTTAGATTTGAGGCCTAAAGACGGTGTTGATCATTCCGTTGACTTCACGTGGCCAAGCAAACG
>JBEEIB010000253.1:0-4372 GCA_041167675.1 Verrucomicrobiota bacterium | reverse complement strand
TGTCATCGGCAATGATGATGATCGTATCCGGCGGAGAGGTTCTCCGAGGATAGGGTGATCTGATCAAGGCAAAGGCGTTTGAGGCCAGGATCGACAACGCGATGAACCCGACGGCTAAAGATTTAGTTGTTTTCATGGTTACAACTTAACGACGCGCTTCAGTCGCCGGCTACGACGCTTGCGTGGGATTTTATGATCCCACTCGCGAGGCGATTCTTGTTCCCTCTTTCGTTAGAGTGGCCTGACAGGAACAACTGTCAGCGGAACTCCCGATTCGGAGATCTCGCCTCATCTGCTCTCCTATAAATTAAAGAGAGAATTGCGGTTAATCACCTCGGTCCAATTCTTCTCATCTTAACTAGAGCGGCTTTGAGTCGTGATGCGTGGCCCGGGCGATCACTCCTCAACTTGGCCGAGCGGGACGGCGAGCGCGCTGAGAAGAACCGGGAGCGTCAGTGCCCAGAGACCGAACTTGACTTCCAGGGCGGCCCCGGCGACACAACCGGCGACGAATCCGGTCACGCAAGCGAAGGTCAGGCGTGCTCGGCGTCGGACTTTATGCCTGTTAAAGCTCTTCCGACGAAATCGAATGATGCGATTGCAGCATCACTTGCCTTCCAGTCGCTTGGAGAACGACACGCCATACGACGACGAACGGAAGAGAAGGACCGGGTCGTTGGTTGCCGCGATACCGTCGGCCATGACGAGCGGATCGTAGTTGATGTTCTGGCATCCGGCGCCGCTCTGGTTCACTGCGGATGAGATAGTAAGGGTCCCCACCTTCAACTCCTTGCGCTCTTTCGGCCACAGGATCGTTGGATCATTCTCAGGGTCGCCTGGCTCACCGATGGTTAGCAACATGTCCCAGCGCACCGGGCCGTGCTGTGTTCGCTTGATCAGCGCCTCCTCGAGAAAGTCCGCCGGCTCGGACGTCAGGTCCGAACTGGAAAGTTGTTTTTCTCCGTCCTGGGGAACGAAGCGCCACCGCACCAACGTGACTTTGTTGTCCCGGTTGATGAACTTGAAGGTATGGATGCCGAAGTAGGCGCTGTTGGCGTAACTCTTGGGCGGATTGTTGTCGGCAAGAAATTTCGCTTGCCCCGCATTGTCCGGATGGCTTGCCGCGAATGCCTTCAAGGCCTCCGGGTTCGGCTTGCCAGTCGCCGGATCAGGCTTCAACGCCAGCATCTTGTCGAGAAACGTTCGTGGCATGGCGGCGAAGAACATCGGCGTGTTTATCATCGTCATGTGCTGCAGGCTGCCATTGGGTAGCCTGAACTCTAGCGCCATGCCCCGCGGACTTTTCTCCGCATCGGCTGCCTCCGGGTTTCCTCCGGCGAGGGAGAAGCGCGCCACAACCGGCACTGCTTGTCCAGAAAACAAGGCTGATCGCGAATACACCTCTGCCTCCCGCTTCCCAACAAACGTACCCAACGCACAAGTCCCCTTCGTATGATTGCGACGCTGGCCCGGGTGAACACCGTAAGCCCCTTCGAGGGCCGTCACGACTTGGTCGGCCGTAACTTCTTTTTGTTCTGAGGCGGCCAGCGGCTGCACCTGCGCTAGGCACGCAACCGTGCTGAGAACACAGAGTAGTTGCGGAATGGTTGTCATTAATGCGTTTCTCATCTTTGTTCCGTCCCTTTCTTCGTTACAAACGCAAGGTCGCTCAATTCCGGATGACGATTCGGACCAAGCGTCCAGCAATACTTGCCCTCTCCCTCAATCGCGTCAAGCCGTCACTGAACTCTCAAGTCTGGTTTATCTCCTCGTCCAGGCGTGCGGCTTCTCGCCGGCCAGTTTTGCGAAGATATTTCGTACGTAGTCTGGGTGGGATTTTTCAGTGCCGCTCGCGAGGTGCTCTGCACTCCCTCGTTCGAGGCAAACTTTTGAAATTAGCTAGTCCCGCCGAAGGCGTGGCCGAGGCGATCACTCCTCAACTCGGCCAAGCGGAACTGCGAGCGCGCTGAGAACAACGGGGAGCGCCAGCGCCCAGAGGCCGAACTTGATTTCCAAGGCTGCCCCGGCGGCGCAGCCGGCGGCGAACCCGATGACGCAGGCGAAAGTCATGCGTGCACGTCGTCCCGCTTTGGCGAGTTCGTCGGCGTTTCCGCGGTGGCGGGCGAGCGTTACCAGATCGACAGTCAATTGAGTAATGTTCGTCGTCATTACGGCAGTGGATGGCGCGCCTTTCAAGGCTAGCTTCACCAGCACATTTTGGGTCGCCATGGCGGAGACCCCAAGCATTCCGGCGAGGACCGCCATCGAACTGTCGGCATTGTCAAAGCGGCCAAACCCGACACCGAGCAGCAGAAACCCGGCGAGGAGTACGGTTTCAAGCAACAACAACGGGCGAAGCGGCATTGTTCCGGCCCGTGCAATCGCGCCGGACGCCAGCGTCACCAGGCCCATCACCGCCATAAAGACCGGAACCGCCAGGAGCGGCCCGATTTGACTGAAACCACCGGTGACGTAATGCGCGGCCACGATTACCACATTCCCGGTGATGTGAGCGGTGAACAGCCCGCCAAGCGTAAGAAAGCCGATGACATCGACCGCACCGGCTGTCGTGCTCAAGACGGCCGGTAGCAACCAGTCAGCGTTCTCTTCGTGAATCATTTGCTCAGCCAGAGGATCGTCGGCACCGTGACTGCCAAAGCAAGCGTCGAGACGAGAAGCATCGAAGCGGCTTCTGATTCGACGGCTTTGTACCGTGCTGCAAATAGCACGACCACGGTAGCCAGGGGGAAGCTGCAGCACACCAGTGCCTCACGCGCGAATGGACTATTAACCTGCATCAAATGCAATAGGGCGAACAGAACCGCGGATTGCACGGTGACACGAGCAAGGGAACCGACACATACGCCACGCGAAAGGCGAATCGGGTGAGCCGCCAAGACGAGACCTACAGCAAAAACCGCTACCCCCGAAGTGGTCGAGCCAATCAGCTGGAAACAGCTTGCTACCACAGGGGGCAAATGGATGCCCGCAAGGACAAGAGCGATTCCAAGAATGGGCGCCCAAAGCAGTGGTGATTTCAGACCGGCATTTAGTCCCGTTAGGATGGCGCTCGGTTTCGAAGGCCCGGTCGCAACCTGCTGATGCTTTGTTGCTGCATCCATTTCCAGTAGAACGACCGCCGGAGGCACCGTCAGATTGATTGCCAGGGCCACGAGCCCGACGGCCCCCGCGCTGGTAGGACCGAGAATAGGTTCGAGAACAGCGAGGCCAAAAACGGGAGTAGCGGATGTCGACAGCATGAGCGCATATATAATCGAAGGGGTCCCGCGCAGAGACTTTACAAACCTCAGACCTGACCACGCGGCCAAAAAAAGGCCGGCATGAGCTAGAATCAATGCCAGGACAAGAGGTCCCTGCTGAAGAAGGAGGTCTTTGCGGATGTCGGTCATGCTGACAAACAAAGAAGCCGGCAGAGCGAAGGAGAGCGCAAGCTTGCTCAATCCTCCGGCTTGGTCGGCATCAAAGGCGTTGCGTTTGCCGGCGACGTAACCCAGGGCAAGCACAAAAAATACCGGGATCAATGCTCCAACAAGTCCGGCGATATTCATAAAAGACCTCCTCTAAATGGCTGCAAGAACATTTCTAGAACTCCACTTTGGTTCTGAATCCGACAACTACGGCACTCTCCGACCCTCCGCCGACATTTGCGTAGTACTGTACGACTGGTTGTAGCAGGATCATGGGCGCGATATCCAGGAGAACATTGAACTCGAGGCCGTGCTCGGTATTCCAGGTAGTCATACTGTTAGGCCGGAAGTCCGAGCTAAGATGGTTTCGTACGTAGCCCAGCGACATCGTATTATGAATCGGTAGAGGCAGGGGTTCATTGAAACGCAACCCGGCCGTGAGCAAAGTGTTGTTTCGGTTGATGTCCGGCGGACTCCAGTCGTAGGCAATCGTAGCGTCCAAACCCCTTGCCCCGTCCGGGTCAATCCGCCAGAGGGCCTGGCTTGCCATCCAGTACAACAGGTAGTTTCCGGACTCTGGTTTTCCTGTCGCCGTCTTGAATTCGCCCGGGTTGTAGGATGCGCCGAACTGATAAAGCCCGGAGTATCCCTTACGGGTCTCGACATTGTCGAAAGCTCGGACCGACGATGCCTTTTTGCCCGGAGTGAATCCGATCTCAAAAACACTTACGGGTCCCCCATTAAACTGCGGAACCAAGCCGGTCGGGTTATGAGAAAAAGGCTTGCGGTCCTCGGCGATAACCATCGATTTCACATAGAGGTGGTCAATGGGAACAACGCGGACTTCCACCGCCGGCGTAGACGGAGGATCGAAGGACTCGAAGTCTGTAAACAGATTGCCTAACGCGTATCCCATTGGCTCAAAAATGAAAGAGGCGGCGTAG
>JBEEIB010000252.1:0-4073 GCA_041167675.1 Verrucomicrobiota bacterium | reverse complement strand
AACTTTCCTTCGGGCAGCGTTAGGAGTTCTTGCCCTTGTTTAGCGGTGGTCGCGACCTTCGCTTTGAAACCGGCTGACAAGAGGACGTTTTCGGTGCGAGGTGATGCGGTCGTGGCGCATGCCCCGAGCAGGATCACGAGTGGAACGACAGCGAGGTTAATGGTTCTTTGTTTGAGCAGCGTATTTTTCATCGTTTCCATTTCCTTGTTCTCGTTCAGTGTTCTTTGTTGATAGGTAGTTTTGTCGTTTCATTTTTTTCCCGCCGAAGGAGCTGGTGTCGGGGAAGGAGCGGAAGTTACCGAGGCAGCCGGTACCGCAGAAGGAGCTACCGTTGCGGAAGCCATGGGCGCCGCTAAAGCAGCGGGCGTCGCAGAAGGAGCCGAGGCGGCGATGCGGACTGTGGTTCCGGTGGTCAGAGAATCGGAGGGGTTGACAATTATTTTGTCGGATTCAGTAACGCCGCTCAAGATCTCGGATTGGACACCAAAGTCTCGCCCGACCTTGACGTCACGGAGCTCCACAACGCCTTTGTCGTCCACGACGCCCACTTGCTGACTTTTTCCACGAAATATCAGCGTATTGTCAGGTAAGAGAAGCATCTTGCCTAAAACGCTCTCAGGGACGCGGACCGTGGCGTAGCTGCCAGGTAGGATGTCCTTCTTCGAATTATCGACCTGTAACTGAACAAGCATCGTCCGGGAATCCGGTGACACCGCCCCCGAAGTCGAGCTCACTTTTCCGGGATACGTTTTGGCGCTTTGTGCGCCGATCTGAACATCGAAGGTTTGTCCAACCATGATCTTTGGCGTGTCGGACTGCGGGATGCGGAAATAAACGCGAAGCGGATCTACTTGTTGAATATGGAACATCTCGAAGCTCGTGTTATTGGCGGTGATCAGGTCGCCGACATTCACGTTGCGGATCGTGATGATACCGGGGAATGGTGCGGTCACCCGTTTGAAGGCGACTTCCTGTTCGAGGAACCGAAGATTGGCGGCAAACGCCTCGGTATTGGCCTGGTTGGTGGCTTGGGAGGTGGCCATGTTCTCGGAGTCGAGCTCCGAGACGACGCCTTGATGAAATAGGTCCTGATATTTGGTGTTCGTACTTTTGGCCTGCTCTAAACTTTTTTTCGCCAGCGTCGCCTGGGAATGCGCTTGCGCGAGCTGCTGATCAAGATCCGGTGTGTCGATCTCGGCGAGCAACTGATCTTTCTCGACGTGCGCGCCAATATCCACGAGCCAGCTTTTGAGGTATCCATTGACTCGCGCATAGATCGATGCCTCCTGCCATGGTCTGACTTCAGCTGGTAAGTTAAGGCCACTGCCGCTTGTATTGGAAATCGGTGAAATTACCGCCACGGTCGGAATCGCCAACTGCTCGGTATCAGCCGCAGCTGTTTTCCGTTGCCGCCACTGAGGAATGAACCCTACTACTAATGCGATCAAGACCACTGCGCCGCCCAAGATCAAGATGCGACGGAATCGTCGGCGGGCCAAAACGGGGTCTGCTTTTCCAGCAGAGGGAAGGCCGGCGCTGCCGGTGTGAGTGGTTGTGCTCATATATATATGGAGAGATGTTTAAGTTGCAGGGATGGCCTCATCGAGGCCGGTTGGTGGGACATTTTCTTTCGGTTCTGTCGCAGCGGTGGCGACTCCTTGCCGATGCAAGAGGCTGAAGATCACCGGCACAAACAGGAGCGTAGCGAAGGTCGCAATCATCAGTCCGCCAATTACGGCACGGCCGAGCGGCGCGTTCTGCTCGCCGCCGTCACCGAGACCAAGGGCCATTGGGAACATACCGATGACCATTGCCGTCGCCGTCATGATGACAGGGCGTAACCGGCCCGTGCCGGCTTCCCAAGCTGCCTGGGAAGGAGTTTTTCCTTCCTGGAGGTGGATGCGAGCGAAAGTCACGACCAGAACAGAATTCGCAGTCGCGACGCCGAGGGACATGATTGCGCCCATCATCGCGGGAACGCTTAACGTTGTGCTGGTAACATGAAGTCCCCAGACGACGCCAGCCAGCGCACCGGTTAGGGCGGTAAGGATAATAAATGGATCAAGCCAGCTCTGGAAGTTCACCACCAGCAGCAAATAGATCAGGACAATGGCCCCTAGCATTCCGATGCCTAATCCAAGGAAGCTTGAGTTCATCGTCGATACCTGGCCGCGCAGGACAATATTGGTTCCACGCGACGCGTTTTTTTTGGCATCGGCAATGATGGGTTTAATATCACTAGCCACCCCGCCCAAATCCCTGGCCGCTACTCCGCCGTAGACATCGACAACCGGGATGACATTGTAATGCGAATAGATGGGTTGGCTGGTGATCCGGTTAGTGGTGGTGACATTACTGAGGACCTGACTGTTGGCCATTCCAGGTTTGGAAGCGCTAAGCGGAATCGAGTTTAGTGCGGAAAGGGTAGTGGTCTGATATTCCGGCGTCCTAACATTGACGAGATATTGAACGCCGGTGGTGTAATCGAGCCAGTAGGTCGGCGTCACCTGACTGCTGCCGCTCAAAGCAAGCAGGACCGAACCGGCCACGTCTCTCTCGGACAGCCCAAGCTCCATTGCCTTCGTTCGATCGACGTCGAACTCGATTCGCTGCAAGTCGTTTGGCTGCTGAACCCGCACATCGACGGCTCCGCGGACGTGACGTATTTTTTGGGCGATGGCATTGGCCACCTGCTGATTGGCTGTTTGATCTCGCCCAACAACCTGAATGTCAAAGGGGGCAGGAAGTCCGAAGTTAATCGTTTCGCTGACGATGTCGGCCGGCAGGAAGTAAAAAGTCACTCCAGGAAACTCGCGATTCAAATTAAGACGCAGGTTGCGCACATAATCCGCCGTCGGCTTATGGTTGGGTTGCAATGACACCTGGATGTCGCTGTCGGCTGGTCCTGATATACCACTGTCGTTGTAGCTCAAATTGATGCCTGAAACCGGAAGTCCGCTGTTGTCGAGTATACCCGCAAGCTCTTTGGCAGGAATTTGACGACGAATGTAAGCTTCCACCTCGTCGACCAACTTGGCAGTTTGCTCAATGCGCGTTCCAGTCGTCGCCCGGACATGCAATCGAAACTGTCCTGCGTCCACCGTGGGAAAGAAATTCTGACCGAGGAACGGAACGAGTAACCACGAGGCAACGCAAAACGACAGAAACCCAATGATGAAAGGCGCCCTGCGTTCCAGGATCTTGCCTAACAACTTTCCATACGCTTCCTTCAAACGCTCGAAAGCTTTGTCAAAGCGACTGGCTAGTTTGACAAAGGGGCGCACCCACGGCTTCGCAGTCGCAGGATCAAGTGCTTCACCGCGATACGGGTTGTTCTTGTAGAACCACATGACCATTGTCGGCACCAGCGTTCGAGTCAGCGCGTAGCTCGCGAGCAGCGCGAAGACGACAGCCTCGGCCAGTGGCACGAACAGATAGCGGGAGACGCCACTGAGGAAGAACATCGGAACGAAAACGATGCAGATGCAGAGCGTCGAAACAAAGGCCGGGAGGGCAATCTCCTGGGCGCCATCGAGGATCGCGTCGTGGGTTGGTTTACCCAGCGCCATTTGACGGTGAACGTTTTCCAGCTCGACGGTCGCATCATCCACCAAAATGCCGACGGCCAGAGCCAGGCCACCGAGCGTCATCAGGTTGATCGTTTCCCCGAGCGCACTGAGGACCGCGAGCGATGTCAGAATTGAGAGCGGAATCGAGACTGCGACAATGATCGTGGCGCGCCAGGAAGCGAGAAAGAGAAGGAGCATGATGGCAGTCAGGCATGCGGCAATCACACCTTCGCGGACCACTCCACTGACCGCGGCCTTCACGAATATGGATTGATCCGCGAATTGCTTTACTTGCACGTCGCTCGTCACGGTTTTGAGAATGTTAGCCATGGCGGTCTTGACCCCTGCCGCCACAGAGAGTGTGGACGCGCTGCCACTCTTGAAAATTTGGATCAGCGTGCTGCGGACACCGTCCTGGCGAACGATATTTTCCTGCGGCATGTAGCCGTCTCGCACCTGAGCGACATCGCCTATGTGAATCACGGTCCCGCCGACACTTTTGAT
>JBEEIB010000251.1:0-5956 GCA_041167675.1 Verrucomicrobiota bacterium | reverse complement strand
TCAGCCCGATTTTAGCTACTTGCAGCCGTATGAAACCAAGACGTTCTCGCAGTTCTGGTGGCCGATTCAAGGCATTGGGACGGTGCAGAATGCCAATGAGAATGCGGCGATCCGATTTGTTGAAAGCGAAAAAGGAAAATGTGAAGTCGGTCTGGTCGCGCCGCGAAGAATCGAAGACGCGCATCTGCTCATTCGAGGCTCCGACGGTCTACGCATAGAACAGGCTGTGGCGCTGGGTCCCGGACGCTGCTGGAAGGTCAAGATCGACATTCCGGTCGGAGCTGTGGTCGAAGATCTTACACTTTTCGACAGCGCCGGATATGAACTGCTGGTTTACGAGCCCGAGAGTCGGCCAAACCGTATTCTCTTGCCCGACGCGGCTAAGGAACCGCCAGAGCCGGTGAAAATCGAGTCGAGCGACGAGCTGTTTCTGCTGGGCGAGCATCTGGAGCAATACCGTCATCCCACTCGCGATCCCGAGCCATATTGGAATGAAGCGATTCGGCGTGATTCGGGCGATTACCGGGCCCGCATCGCACTCGCGCGCCGTTGTATTGCACGATTTGAATACCAGCAGGCGATCGAACATCTCACGACGGCGGTTCAACGACTCACAGCATATCATCCGAATGCGGTGACCGGAGAAGCCCACTATTACTTGGGACTTGCTTTGCGGCTTTCGCATAACGACGAGTTGGCGGAACAGGCTTTTGGCAAGGCCGCATGGGATAGGTCTTGGTTTTGCGTCGCGAAACATGAGCTCGCGTTGCTCGGTTGCCGGAGTCAAAATTTTGCCGCAGCGCTAAGACATCTCGACGCTTCGCGATTTGAGGCACAGGGAAACAGCCACACCGCCATTCTCCGGGCCATCGTCGCCAGGATCGAGAAGGATTTTGAGAGCAGCACCAGGATTCTCACAGAAGTGTTACGGCAGGATCCCCTTGATCACTGGGCTTCCTACGAATTGGCCAGACAGACGACAGGCAAGAGTTTTACAGCGCTTTTGGCGCGATGCCGCAACGACGCTCAGACGATCCTCGATCTGGCTTTCAACTACGTCGAAGGAGGTTTTTTCCATGAAGCTATCGAACTCGTGGAACTCCACGAAGCTTCGCCCGTAGCCGCGACGGTTACGCCAAATCCCTCCGCCAGGACCATCATGACGAAGTTCCTCCTGGCTTGGCTGTATGCCCGGACCAACGCCGATGCTCGGTCAGGCGATTATCTCTTGGAAGCGCAGCAAGCCGACCCGTCCTATTTCTTTCCGTCGCGTGGATTCGAGGCGCAGATACTCGATTGGGCAATTCTTCAGTCCGGTTCTCGTCGCAATGCTGCGTACGGATTGGGTAACCTTTACTATGATCGGAGCCGACACGCCGATGCGATCCGAGTCTGGGAACTTGGGGTGCAGGATGATCCCCAATTTGCGCCTCTCCATCGGAACCTAGGATTTGCTTACTGGAATAAAGGCCGAGAGCCGGCGAAAGCTCGTCGCGCTTACGAGCGGGCGGTGGAGTTAGCTCCGAACGACGCCAGATTAGCTTACGAGTGCGATCAATTGCGCAAACGAATGAACGATTCTCCTGAAACGCGGTTGGCCTCGCTAGAAAGCAAGCTGGATATTATCCTGAGTCGCGACGATTTTTGTGTCGAATATTTGGCGTTGCTGAACCTAACTGGGCGGCATGAGGACGCTTTGGCGTTGATGATCAAACGCCGTTTTCATCCGTGGGAAGGCGGTGAAGGCAAGGTACTAGCACAATATCGAATCGCCCATGTCTCGCTTGGCCGGAAGCATCTCGACCAAGGGAATGCGGCCGCAGCTTTGGAGCACCTCGATACAGTTGACCAGCCTCCTCCCAACCTGGGGGAAGAGTTCCACTATTTAGAATCAAGAGCTGATCTCAACTACTGGAGGGGGCGCGCTTTGTCGGTGCTTGGCCGTCTGCAGGAGGCTGAGGAGGCCCATCTGGCTAGTGCGAACGAAGTCCAAGACTTCAAAGAAATGACCGTGATTTCCTATTCGCCGTTCACCTATTATCGCGGTCTCTCACTCTTAGCGCTCGGACGGGATAAAGAAGCTCACCAGTTATTTTCAGCATTGCGCCAGTATGCGGCGGAGTTAAAACAACTTCCGGCTAAGATCGACTACTTTGCCACCTCTCTACCAAATATGCTGGTGTTTGAGGAAGACCTTATGCAAAGGAACCGGATTGAAGGATTATTCCTGGAAGGATTATCCCTTCTCCCATCGCACGATTACCAGAGCGCCCGATCCTGTTTTCAGCAGGTCGTGAATCTCGATCGCTCGCATTTGCAGGCAAAAGAGCAGCTCCGAGCTTTGGGTGATGCGATCAGTTAGCTTTCTCTCCCCCGTACTAAACCCCCCACAAATATTATGAAAATGTCGAAAGTTATTCGCGCTCTGCATTATTGTGCCCTCCTCGGTGTGCTGTTCCTGTTTCACCAGTCGGTCGCGCAGGCCGATTCCGCCAAGATAGGGTTCGTCGTAAAGCAGCCGGAAGAACCCTGGTTCCAGGATGAATGGCGTTTTGCCGAACAAGCCGCCAGAGAAAAGAACTTCGCGATCGTAAAGATCGGCGCCGAAAACGGGGAGAAGGTGATGAGCGCGATCGATAACCTGGCCTCCCAGCAGGCGCAAGGGTTTATCATCTGTGTTCCGGACGTAAAGCTTGGGTCCGCCGTAGTGGCCAAGGCGGCGGCTGATCACCTGAAATTGATGACAGTTGACGATCAACTCGTGGACGGCAAAGGAAAACCGCTCTCCTCGGTACCGCACATGGGGATCTCGGCCTATGAAATCGGCAAGCAGGTTGGACAAGCGATCGTCGACGAAATAAAAAAGCGCGGGTGGAACATGCAGGAGGTTGGTGCAATTAGAGTCACCTATGAGCAATTACCCACCGCCCATGACCGCGTAACTGGAGCGACTGACGTGCTAACTGCAGCAGGTTTCCCGCGCGAGAATATCATCGATGCTCCGCAGGCCAAAACGGATACTGAGAACGCGTTTAATGCCGCAGACATCGCGATCACCAAGAATCCGCGATTTCAGAAGTGGGTTTCGTTCGGACTCAACGACGAGGCGGTGCTCGGAACGGTGCGAGCCGCTGAGGGACGAGGGTTTGGCGCAGACAAAATGATCGGGGTAGGAATCGGTGGTGCTCAATCTGCGCTGAACGAGTTCAACAAACCGACTGTGACCGGTTTCTTTGGTACGGTTCTTATTAGCCCCAAAAGACATGGCTACGAAACTTCGATCGACATGTACAACTGGATCACGCAAAATCAGGAGCCACCGAAACTTACGCTCACCAGCGGTAAACTGATGAATCGAGAGAACCAGAAGGATGTCCGAACCGAGTTCGGCCTCTGAGAAAAGGGGCCGGCTGGGCGGCGATTCATGAGCAACTCCCTGCGTCTGATTGAAATGACCAAGCGTTTTCCTGGTGTGCGCGCGCTTGATCGGGTGACGTTCTCGGCAGAGCGCGGGACAGTGCATGCTTTGGTCGGGGAGAACGGCGCAGGGAAGTCAACTCTGCTCAAGATATTGGGGGGCATTTATCGACCAGAAGAGGGGAGCCTGATTCTCGCTGGAATCGAGAGGCATTTTCAATCCGCCGCCGATTCAATTGCCGCGGGAATTGCGATCATTCATCAAGAGTTGCACTATGTCCCGAACCTCACGATTGCAGAGAATCTGCTGCTAGGCCATTTGCCGCACCACTATGGTTTTTTCCGCCGCGGAGACGCGATTCGTGTTGCCGGCGATCGTCTTCGCCGAATGGGAGTGGATTTAGATCCGCGAGCCAAACTCAAGACGTTATCCTTGGCTGAGCGGCAAATGGTGGAAATTTGCAAGGCGTTGCTGCGCGAGGCGCAGGTTATTGCGTTGGATGAGCCTACCAGCAGCCTCTCTCACCACGAAACAGAAATTTTGTTTCGGTTGGTAAGAGATCTTCAGAAGCAAGGCAAGATCCTCATCTATGTGTCTCATCGTCTCGACGAGATTTTCGAATTGTGCGGCACTTGTACGGTTCTTCGCGATGGCAAGACAGTAGCGACTCACAATTCGCTGGTCGGGATCGGCCGAGCCCAGATAGTTCAGGAAATGGTCGGCCGTGAGATAAGCGATATTTACGACTATCGGGCCCGCCCAATTGGTCGGACTAGGTTGGAAGTTAACCAGGTGACGGGCAAGAAAGTGGTTCGTCCGGCTAGTTTCTCGGTTCGAAGCGGCGAGATCGTTGGATTCTTCGGCTTGGTCGGAGCAGGCCGCAGTGAACTGCTGCGATTGATTTTTGCTGCCGATAGTCTCCGATCCGGCTCGATCAAACTCGATGGCCAACCAATCCGCGTCCAACATCCAATTGACGCAATCCGGCGCGGGATTGCTTTTTGTCCGGAGGACCGAAAGGAGAGCGGGATTGTGCCGATCCGTTCTGTTACAGAAAATGTTGCGTTGAGCGCACGACAGCGAGATGGCCTTCGTAAATTCTGGATCGATTTTGCCGGAGAAGCTCGAGTGACCGATGAGTTCATTCAGAGACTGAGGATCAGAACGCCCAATCGGCGGCAGGAGGTACGGTTCCTTTCCGGGGGTAACCAGCAGAAAGTGATCCTAGCGCGTTGGCTAAATCAACCTGACTTAAAGGTAGTTATCATGGATGAACCAACCCGCGGGATCGATGTGGGAGCGAAACACGAGATTTATAACATCATCTATCAATTAGCTGAGCGAGGATGTGCTGTCATTGTGGTATCAAGTGAATTGCCGGAGCTACTCGGCATCGCGGATCGCATGATCGTGATGCGGAGCGGAGCTATCATCGCGGATGTCCCCCGAGAAGATTTCTCGGAGCATCGCGCCCTGAGCTTGGCATTGCCCGATGAAAAAATTGCATGAAGCTGTTGCTGAAAACTAGCAGCCAGTCGGGCTTGAAGACTTTTCCGTCGCGACGCGAAAGTTTCACAGCCCAGCCCAATGGCCCGCTCTTTTTTCACTAAACTCATTTGTTATGTCGCTCAATTTCCAAGTCCGACGGGCTGCGAGTGGAGCGAAAGTGCCGCAACCCAGTTCCGATTCGCTTCTCCGGCGGTTCTTAGCGTTTCTGCTGGAATACAATCTAGTTCTTATCTTTCTGGCGATCTTCATCGCGCTGTCCCTGTCCGTGCAGTATTTTTTTACTGTTCAGAACATGCTCGGTCTTGCGCTTTCCGTCTCGCAGATCGGGATGGTTGCTTGCACGATGATGTTTTGTCTGGCGTCGCGCGACTTCGACCTTTCGGTTGGCTCGGTCGTGGCTTTTACCGGCGTACTGAGTGCTACGGTAGTGAACGCAACGGATAACCTCTGGTGTGGGGTGGCTGCCGCCCTGCTGAGTGGAGCGATCATCGGTTGCGTAAACGGGGTGGTCATCGCCTACCTGCGAATCAATGCGCTCATCACGACGCTCGCGACGATGGAGATCGTTCGAGGGTTAGCTTTTATCGCGTCTCACGGACAGGCTGTTGGTGTTAGCAATGCCGATTTTATCCTTTTTGCGGGCAGTTCCTTTCTCGGTATTTCCATGCCTATCTGGACGACTCTCGCTTGTTTTGTCTTGTTTGGGTTCTTGCTCAATTCGACTCTTTATGGTCGGAACACACTTGCCATCGGCGGCAACCCGGAGGCATCGCGGCTCGCCGGAATCCGGGTCGAACGAACGCGGGTGATTATCTTTCTCGTGCAGGGACTGGTCGCCGGACTCGCTGGAGTCATTCTCGCGTCACGAATCACCAGTGGCCAACCTAACTCGGCCGGAGGATTCGAGCTCAACGTAATCTCTGCTTGCGTACTCGGGGGAGTTTCGTTGAAAGGGGGCACCGCAACCATTTCGGGTGTGATCGTGGGCGTTTTCATCCTCGGCACAGCCGAGAATGTGATGAACCTTTT
>JBEEIB010000250.1:0-10321 GCA_041167675.1 Verrucomicrobiota bacterium | reverse complement strand
ATCCCGCGAGCGAGGTGCCTTCCGCAACACCGGCTAAGCCATGATCAAAGATTCAGCAGCTTTCTCGATGAATTTATGAGTCAATCGTCCTCATCGACTCTGATTGAACCCAGTGCAACGAACCGAGCGGTTCGGCTACCGGTCCTTTTCTTCTTTGCTTCCGGGTTTGCCTGGCTGTTGGTCGCTTCAATACTTTGGCTATTGTCCGTAGTTCAAATGGCTGATCCTAACGGATGGCTGTCGTGCTCGAACGTGCCTTGGCTTACCTACGGGCGAGTTTATCCAGTTTCGCTGGATCTGCTGGTTTATGGATCGGCCTCACTTTTTGGCATTGGCGTGGCAATTTGGATTTTGGCCAGAATGGCAAAGACGCCGCTGTTAACCGGGTGGTTGCCGCTTTTTGCCGGAGCGTTTTGGAATGCCGGTCTGGTATTTGGTGTTTGGGGAGTGTTGGGCGGCGGCAGTACCGGACGGGAGTGGTTGGAGTTCCCTCCGTATACCGCATTTGCGATCTTCGTGGCCCAGATTATCATCGCAGTTTGGGCCGTCGGTCTTTGTCTCTTCCGCCGCCAGCGCCAGCTCTACGTCTCTCAGTACTACCTTTTGGGCGCCTTTATCTGGTTCCCCTGGTTCTATGCGACTGCCAATGGGCTACTCAATGTTGTTGGTGCAAGTGGTGTAGCTCAATCGGCTATTCATTGGTGGTATTTTGGTTGCTTGTTTGGTTTGTGGCTTACGCCGCTCGGACTGGCCGCCGCCTTTTACTTTATTCCGATCATCCTCGATCGGCCGCTTTACAGTGAGCGTTTGGCATTGCTCGGGTTTTGGGTTTTAGCGGGACTAGCCGGTTGGACCGGGCTTACCCAGATCATCGGGGGACCATTACCCGCCTGGATGGTTACGGCTAGTATCGTGGCTAAAGTGCTTCTGATCATTCCGATCATCGCGGTTGCGGCCAACCTGCATCTCACAATGAAGGGTCAGTTCGAGCTCATTAAATCCAATCTATCTCTTCGGTTTTTGATGATCGGTGCGATGCTCTATGGTTTGTCCGGTATTTGGGACGCGATCAATGCGTTTCGGACGATTGATCGGATCACTCAATTTACTCTAGCGGTGTCCGCGCGGAACTATCTGATCCTCTTCGGCTTTTTCTTCTTTGTCAGCTTCGGTGCGATCTATTTCATCGTGCCCCGCATTCTCGGGCGTTTCTGGAGATACGCCCTGCTGGTCCGCTGGCATTTCTGGCTGAGCATCGCGGGTCTGGGCTTTTTGGTTTTTGATCTCACGATCGCTGGAGTAATTCAGGGATTCGGGCTGATGGATCCGAAAGTGCCGATACCGGCGATTCTGGATATGATTGCACCATTCGTGACTGGTCAAGTCGTTGCCGCGGTGGTGATAGTAGTGGCTAACATTGTAAGCCTGTTCTCGATGCTGACCGTTTTAGTCAATCCGGTCTGGCACGCCGCCACCGAAAAGGCTCCGGAGCCGATTCTTGATCTGGGAGAGGAGATGCCGGTCGCGTGAAATCAATAACCAGATTGGTATTAGGTATCTTCGTTTTGTTTGGACTGTCTTGGATTGGCTTGGTCGCTTATCCTTATGTGACTTTCGCCGAACTGAAGGCCGATCGAGACTCGGTGACAAATGAGTTGACTCCCCCGGGGATGCCGGGCGTTGCCCAGCAAGGGTCACATGTTTTCGCGGCGAATGGGTGTGTTTATTGTCACAGCCAATTCGCTCGCAACAAGGATGAAGGCGGCGATATCGATCGGCAGTGGGCCAAACGACGAACAGTCGCACGGGACTACATGAACGATCGACAGCTGTTCCTCGGTGTCTCCCGTTTGGGTCCCGATCTGACGAATGTCGGTGTCCGGCAAAAAGACGCCCAATGGTATTATCGGCTGCTTTACAATCCTCAGGCGATCGATCCAGCCTCGACCATGCCGTCATATCGCTGGCTTTTCCGCGAACAAAAAATCGCCGGTCAGGCCGCCAACAATGCCTTGAAGCTGGAGGGCACCGAGAAGCCGAGACCCGGTTACGAAATTGTTCCGACCGCCGAAGGCGAATCATTGGTAGCTTATCTTCTTTCGCTTAAGCGCGACTACAATTTACCGGAAGCACCGGAGCCGAAGGAATGAATTCAGAAGAGAGAGATCCCAGTTCGGTAAGAGATCCGTCACCTGGACCCGTCGAAGCGAGTCCGCGGATGGATAAAAGGCCGATTCCCGGATGGCTAACCGCAGTCATTGGCGTCGGTATCTTTTGGGCCGGCGCGTATCTCTTTTCATATAGTGGAGGGTTTGCTGCCGATGTTTTCGATTATAAGCCAAAGTACGGAGCCCAAGCAATCGCTGCCGCAGGTCCGCCCGATCCGAAAGTGCTCGGTAAAAAACTATTCTCGGCAAATTGCGTTACTTGCCATCAAGCAAACGGGCAAGGACAACCAGGACAGTTTCCCCCGCTTGCTGGATCGGAATTTGTCGTGGGCGACGCGAGCAACCGGCTGATTGCGATTGTGCTTAAGGGACTGCAGGGCCAGGTCCAAGTAAAGGGACAGACCTTCAATAACGCGATGCAGCCGTGGGAGGGCCAGTATACTGACCAGCAGCTCGCAGCTATCCTAAGCTACGTACGATCTGACTGGGGAAATAACGCACCGGAGATTCCTCCGGAGGCGGTCAAGACAATGCGAGATGAGCTGAAGAATCGCAAGGATCAGTGGACGCTTGCTGAATTGATGCAGATCCCGCCCAAAGATGTGACCAAACAGGGCGGCACTCCGCCGCAACCGCAAGCCGGGCAGCCGCAGACCGGGTCGACGCCTCCCGCTCCAGCAAACTCGCCGGCACCGGGCAGCTCGCCTCCAGCCAAGTAGCCCTCATGACAAACCGCAATTTTTTTGTAGATTATTTCGAATCACACCGATTCCGTGACATGAATTTTAGTCTCTCCGGAAGAGTTCGAATCCTATTGCCGATCTTACTGCTCTGGTTGCTCGCCGGGACCAGCTGGGCTGCGCAACGTACGAGCAATCTCTGGTGGATGCCTGATCTCGCCAGCAAAGGTGGGGAACAGATCGATCAACTCATTTATTTTATCTGTTTTCTGACCGGAGGCGTATTCGTTCTCACGCAGGTGGTCTACATTTACTTTCTCATAAAATATCGTGCTCGCAGAGGAGTACGCGCCACCTACAGTCATGGCAATAACCGGCTGGAGCTGGTTTGGACGATCATTCCGACTGCGATCTTCATCGGGTTATGGGGTTACAGCAATCATGTTTGGTGGGATGTCCTGCATTCCACTCCACCGAGTGACGCCATGGAAGTCGGGGTCACCACTTACCAATTTGCATTCTCAATGCAATATCCCGGAGCGGACGGGAAATTGGGGCGCTCCGATGTGAAGCTGATCTCAAACGACAATCTGTTTGGCAACGATCAGTCCGATCCTGCAACCAAAGATAATTTCACCTCGGCGGTGATGGAATTGCCGGTAAATCGGCCGGTCCACATCCGTCTGAATTCCAAGGATGTGATTCACGGGTTCTACATTCCGGAGTTTCGAATTTATCAGGACGCGGTGCCGGGACGGACGATCGATTGGGTTTGGTTCACGCCGACCAAGATCGGAAGCTACCAACTCGCCTGCAGTCAGCTTTGCGGTTCCGGCCACTATAATATGAAGGCGCAGGTCGAAGTTGTCTCCCAGCAGAATTTTGACAAATGGTATCAGGAGAAGGTGAAACCCGCTCCGGTGCCATCTCCGGCACCCACGCAGTCGGATCAGAAGACACCAAAGTAGTTCGTTATGGCACAAACAATCGCTCATCCTGGCTCAGAACTGCATGGTGCATCTACCCATGGGCATCATGAGCTGAGTTTTTTCAACAAATATATTTGGTCCGAGGATCACAAGACGATCGCCATCCAATATTTATTATCCACGCTGTTCTTCTTGATTGTCGGAGGACTGCTGGCGATGGGAGTACGCTACCAATTGGCGTTCCCTGGAGCACCAGTACCGTTGATCGGGGGATTGTTGCCGAAATGGCTGGTGACCGATTCCGGAGCTTTCTCGCCCGGCGGGTACAATGCCCTATTCACGATGCACGCCACCGTGATGGTCTTCCTGGTGGTGATGCCCCTTTTGGTCGGTGTTTTCGGAAACTTTCTGATTCCGCTCGAGATCGGTGCGCCCGACATGGCGTTTCCGTTTTTTAATGCGTTATCGTTTTGGCTCTTTTTCACTTCGGGGATCGTCCTCCTCGCGAGCTTTTTTGCGCCCAATGGGATGCCCGCCTCGGGCTGGACCTCTTACGCGCCCCTTTCTGCCCATGCTGCCTATAACGGTACTCAGGCGGGCCAAAGCCTGTGGTGCGTCGGCATATTCATCAATGGATTGTCCTCGATCGCGGGGGCGACCAACTACATAACGACCGTGATAAACATGCGAGCGCCGGGCATGAAAATGTTCCGGTTGCCATTGCCGGTCTGGGCGCTTCTGGTCACCGCCTTTCTGCTCTTGCTCGCGGTTCCAGTCCTTTCTGCGGCGGCAGCCATGTTGTTCTTTGATTTGAATTTCGGAACGTCGTTTTTCTCCGGCGATAATTACGGTCAACCATTGCTCTGGCAGCACCTTTTCTGGTTCTTCGGGCATCCTGAGGTCTACATCCTCATCCTGCCTTCAATGGGCTTGGTTTCGGAAATCATCGCGGTCTTTTCTCGTAAACCGATTTTCGGGTATAAGGCGATGGTCTTCGCGCTGATGGCCATCGGTGGACTCGGGTTCATCGTCTGGGGCCACCATATGTTTGTCAGCGGGATGAATCTCATGCTCTCCGCGACGTTCTCGTTTTCGACGATGGTGATCGCCGTTCCCTCCGCAATTAAGACTTTCAACTGGATGGGAACGGTGTGGGGAGGGTCGATACGATTTACAACGCCAATGTGTTTTGCCCTGGCATTCGTTTCAATGTTCGTCATCGGCGGTTTGAGCGGCATCTACATGGCTTCGACTCCGGTGGATCTCTTTATTCATCACACCTACTTTATTGTTGCTCACATTCACTACGTGCTTTTCGGCGGAAGCCTCTTTGGGGTTTTCGCGGGGATCTACTTTTGGTATCCCAAAATGTTTGGCCGGATGATGAACGAGTTTTGGGGCAAAGTGCATTTCGTACTCATGTTTATGTTTTTCAATCTGACATTCTTCCCGATGCACAATCTGGGATTGAATGGGATGATGCGGCGCATCGCCGATCCGACTGTGTACGACCACTTGCGCAGTCAACAACCGTTGCAGATTTTCATCACTCTGAGCGCGTTCGGTTTGGGCTTATCGACGATCCCCTTTTTCGTCAATTTCTTTTACAGTATGTTCAAGGGACCGAAGGCGCCCAAGAATCCTTGGAATTCTACCACCTTGGAGTGGACCGTGCCTTCGCCGCCAGGACACGGCAATTTCGAAGTGACACCTACGGTTTATCACGGGCCGTACGAATACAGTGTTCCCGGCATGCAGCAGGATTTCCTTCCGCAAAATCAACCCGCGCCCGATACCGCCCAACTGACGGTACATTGATCGAATGGCTGCTTACGATTTTCCCAGGCGCCTTCTGCATTGGTTTGCGATCATCTCGACGCTAAGCGTGCTTTGGTTGATCGGTAGTGGCGGACTGGTGACCAGCCATGACGCCGGTATGGCGGTACCGGATTGGCCGAACAGTTTCGGCTATAACATGTTTCTCTTTCCGATCTCCCGTTGGGTAGGAGGGGTCTTCTTCGAACATACCCATCGCTTGATCGCCAGCCTGGTCGGATTACTTACCATTGGACTCTGCATAGCGACTTGGCTGATTGATGACCGGCGCTGGGTGAAATGGTTGGCGAGCGTCGCAGTGTTGGCCGTAGTTGTCCAAGGAGTGCTCGGCGGTTTAAGAGTCACTGAACACAACGCGCTACTCGGGCTTTTCCACGGTTGCCTGGCCCAAAGTTTTCTCGCTTTGATGGCAACTCTTGCGCTGGTTACTTCGCCATTTTGGAGCCGTCTCGGGCCGTCAGGCTCCCAAACCCGGCAACTGCGCATCTTATCGGTCCTGGTTACTGGCATGATATTCGCACAGCTCGTTCTAGGAGCCGCTATGCGCCATTCTCATGCCGGTCTATCGATACCGGATTTTCCTACCGCGTACGGAGGCTGGTTGCCGCTGCTCGATCCAGCTGCAATTGCGAAAATCAATCAGGCACGCGGCGCCGCTGGACAACCGTTCACATCAGGAGGCCTTATCTTGCTTCAGTACGTTCACCGGGTTTGGGCCTTGCTCATCGGAATTGGGGTAGTTTGGACCTCGGTAAAGCTGATTCGTTCGGCCCTTTTGCCGAATCCGATTCGAGTGGCCGGGGCCGCTTGGATATTCTTGATCTTTGTCCAGTTAGTCCTCGGTGCCTGGACCGTTTTGAGTAACAAAGCAGCGGATATCGCTACGTCACACGTCTTAGGAGGTGCGCTCATGTTGGTGATTGGGGTGCTCTTGAGCGTGTCTCTTTCCCGAATTCTAGCTTGCAAGGATAATCGGACGGCGGGAGGTTCCCGAGTTTACTCGATCGAGATAGGCAAAGTATGAACTCGGTTTCCGAACAAACACCGGTTCGTCTAACGGAACAGGGACAGAAAGCTCCGGCGCGAAGGCTATGGGCCGACCTTACGGAACTGGTCAAGGTGCGCCTGACGTTACTTGTTTTGATGACGACCTTGGTCGGATTTCTTTTCGGTTGGCGAGGAGATATCGACTTGCTCTACCTTTTTCATACGCTGTGCGGAACATTTCTAGCAGCCGCCGGTGCGGCCGCACTGAATCAAGTATTCGAAGCCGACTACGATCTGCGGATGCGGCGGACTAGGAACCGGCCAATCCCGGCTCAGCGTTTGTCACGTGATGAAGGGCTGATTATCGGCTTACTGGCTTGTGTAGTGGGAGTAATCTATTTGAGTTTGGCGACGAACCTGTTGGCTGGTCTCCTCACTGCCTTGACGGTCGGTACTTATCTTTTTGCTTATACTCCGCTCAAACGAGTGACTACCCTGAACACGATCGTCGGTGCGATTCCCGGTGCGTTGCCTCCGATGATTGGATGGGCGGCCGCCCGTGGGCAAGTTGATTTCGAAGCGTGGATTCTATTCGCCATCATGTTTCTCTGGCAGATGCCGCATTTTCTGGCAATCGCCTGGCTTTACCGCAAAGATTATCGAGACGCCGGGTTTGTGATGCTAAGCGGCTCTGATCCCGATTGCCGGCAAACCGGACGACTCGCGCTCTTTTACACCATGGCTTTGGTGTCGGTCAGTTTGTTACCGTTTGTCCTGCGACTTACCTCCTTTTGGTATGCCTTGGTCGCCCTAATCTGCGGTATCGGCTTTTTCCTCGCCGCGTTTTCATTCGCGTTAGCTGGAACCGAGAAAACCGCGCGCCGTTTGTTTCTGGTCTCGATCATTTACCTGCCGTTGACGCTCGGCGCGTTGGTACTGGCGCGTGCCTGATGGATGAAGAGCTCCAAAAGAAGAACCGTCGATTACTGGTTGCTATCGCGTCTTTCGCCATCCTACTTTGGCTGCTCGTGATAATTTGGAAATTGTCGATCTATAAAGCCTTGCCATGAGTTCTCCTGCCTTAACTGTTGATGCGCTTCCCAACGCCGGTCCGAACGTAGTTCGTTTCGGTATGCTCACGTTCCTCGCTTCGGAGGCAATGTTATTCGCCGGACTGATTTCTGGATATATGATTCTGCGGTCGGGCGCCGGAGCAGGATGGCAACTACCGGAAGGTTTGAAGGGCGGGGCGACTCTGATCAAGACTTTGATTGCCACCGGCTTGCTGCTCAGTAGCAGCGTGACTTTGCATTTCAGTGAATCCCGGCTGATCCGGCAAACGCGCGGTGGAAAATCTCTCCTGCTGCTGACGATTGTGCTTGGGTCGCTCTTTCTGGCCAACCAAGCGGACGAATGGCGCCATTTGTTTTCCGAAGGATTTTGGTTCAATACGGCGGGAATTATGGGATCGAGTTTCTTCGTGCTTACCGGGTTCCATGGGATGCACGTTTTTATCGGAGTACTCCTTCTCGTTTCTACGCTTATCCGGGCTTTGATGGGAAAGGTGACGCCGGCGCGCCACGGCTTCCTGGAATGCGTCGGCCTCTATTGGCATTTTGTTGACGTAGTCTGGGTTTTCTTGTTCACGATTTTGTATATTTTGTGAGCGGCGTATTCGGATAGTGGAACGAATGTTGCACCTCGCATCGGTCGGAGGGTGCGTCCGGCAGCCGCCGGACGCCCGGAAGCAATCCAACCCGCACCAAGGAATCGAGCAGGAAATCTGTTGGCATTGGCATTTCGTGGGTCGTTCCCGGGCGCCGCAATCGGCGCAACCTCCAACCGACGGGCGTTTTACCCGCTATTCCGCATAAGCACGCTCGGTGAAACGACGGTCCTTCATCCCGGTTAGCGTGGCCCTCGCTGCTACCGCTTTGATCGTGCTGGGATACTTCTCCTGGAATGCTTCTATCCGCACAGATCGTGCGGAACTTCCCCGCTACGGCTCAGCACCGGAATTTGATCTCAAGGATCAAGATGGCATGTCATTGAATAGGGAAAGTCTGCACGGTAAGATTTGGGTGGCCGGTTTTATCGACATGGCGGATTCTGGCGCGAGCGCTTTGCTGAACAGCCGATTCGCCGAACTGGATCAGAATTTTCGAAAAGGAGAGCAGCTGAGACTTATTTCGATGGTGCTGCCTGCGGCCAACCCAAGCGAACCTGAGCTAGCGGATCTTGCTCGACACTACCTGGCCTCTTCTCATTGGCGCTTTGTCGGCGGAATACCGGAACGGACTGGCAATCTCCTCGATCGATGGAAGCCGATTGTTTCTGCCCAAGTGGATGGCAGCCTCGCGTCTCGGTTCTTTTTGGTCGATTCTGAAGGCGTAATTCGCGCGACGTACGACGGCCGATCACCGGAGACTGTGCAACGGGTACTTGAGGATATCGGAACGCTCTTGCGCAGCAGCGCCAAGTAGCGCAAGGTTTAGCTCATGCGACGCGCTTTCTCCTCGGTGTTCGGTTTGCTTCTCGCGGCGATGCCCTCTGTTCTTGCCTGCGAGGGTTGCAAGGAACCGACGAGCGTGAACGGAAATGGCGGAGTCGATGGCATAAGCGCCGGATTTTCGGGCAGCGTGCTATTCATGCTGGTAATGGTCGGCTCTTTAATCGGCGGATTCATTTGGATGATCGTTCGTAGCTGCAGACAGCTGGCGGACGCTCACCGCGAGACGGCTGCGATATCGGACTGAGTGCTTAGCATTTTTCGATTCCTTAACCGCCCGGCTCTTCTGTCCCGCAAGGAACAGCTTGCTACGGCGCTTTCCATCTGCGGACACCCATTTCTTTTCTCGCCGGTAATTGCGTTGCTCGCCGGTTGCCGGTTTCTTGGCCCGATTGAGGCCGTCGTCGGCCTGGCAACAGTACTGCTTTTCTGTTTGTTGCCCGCCTCGCTTTATATCCTGCGCAAAGTCCGAGTCGGCGAGTGGAGCGATCTGGACGTTTCGTCACGCAAAGATCGTCCTCAACTGTTTGTTGTCGGATTGGGATGTCTGTTGATCACTGTGCTTGTGCTGATGCTGACGCAGCAACCAATGGTATACGCACGCGGTTGTCTGGCCGCGATGTTGCTGGTATCCGGAGGCTGGTTGCTGAATCGATGGCTCAAGCCTTCAATGCATGCCGGCTTCGCCATGATGACCGCCAGCGCATTGTGGTTACTTAGCGCGCGTTTGGCGGTCCTAGCCATGCTCTTCGCTATCGCTGTCGGCTGGTCCAGAGTCGCTCTTCGGCGACATACCGTCACCGAAGTGTGCGTTGGTCTTGGGCTCGGTGTGCTGGTCGCGCGGCTACTTTTGTTTTAGAGGGGATGTCGCGACCGTCCTTTTGACGGAGCATCGCCCTGCTATGGGAGTTGTCAAACTACCGGATAGGATTCGGTGCTAGGTTTGCATTTTGTTGCGACTTTAGTCGCGTCGAATTGGGATTGAAAGTGCTGCAGTTTGTCTTTGGTGACGTCTTGCCTCGGGTATGCGGTCAGCTGTTAGCTTCGACCGTCCAACCTGCTATCCGTGTCCGGCTCTGCTTGGCGCGGCTCACATTATGCTTTATACGAGCATGGTCGAGGCAAGCGAGCGCACCCAATCTACCAGCGAGTGTTGGCCCAAGGGCGAAGCCGGGCGCGCGCCGCTTACCAAAGCTGTCTCTTTTAAAAGGT
>JBEEIB010000249.1:0-13772 GCA_041167675.1 Verrucomicrobiota bacterium | reverse complement strand
GCCACTTCCAGAGTGCCATCGTTTTCTAAATAATTGGTAATGCCGGCGGCGCGAAAAGAGTGATTGGAATAGATGGTTGAAAGTCCCGCATCGCGCAGTCGCCGCTTGAGCATCGCCCAAGCATCTTTGCGTGAGAGTCGGTCGGTCCCGAGCTCGCGTGACCTGCCACGAGTAGATCGGAAAAGGGGGCTGGCAGGCTGTTCCGAGAGCTTGGCGGCTTCGAGATAGAACATCGAGGTATTCCTCCAGTTTGTGATGGACCGGAATTTCTTTTTCCTTGCCGCCTTTTTCCCGGAACCGGATGAGTTAGCGCTTGCCCACTTGAAAGTAATCCTGCGGGGTTAGGGAAACGACCGCGCCGATTCGCGCGAAGGTGTAAGCCATGACCGCTAAGAGCGCCCGATCACGCAGACCGACCAGGTGAGTTACATCGATTGAGTCTAAGAGCCTTTGCACCTCTTGGTGAGGCGGCGCCGGCGTTTTGCCTTCAGTGCGCGAAAACTTCGGCGTCTTGACCTCTCGAGCCGGGTTCATCGCTAAAATCCCTTTTTCGGTGAGCCAAGAAAACAGCATCCGGATCGCGGCCATATGCTGCTTCACGGTCGGCGGCGAGCCCGGGTGCTGCTCAATGTAAGCCGCCACCGTGATGGGCTCGATGTCTTCCAGGCTTTGAAAGCCGGCGCGCTGACACCAGTCCAAGAACCGGCCAATCGCATGATAGTACGCAATTCGGGTGTTCTTGTTGCGGATCGGGACGGTAAAGAACTCGAAAAACCGTTTGGTGGCCTCCGGTCCAACTTCGGCAACGATCGCGGGGAACTTGGAACGATTCAGCTTTGGTGACGGTACAAGGCAGCTTCGGACATTGGCGCTGGGAGCCTACCGGAACTACGCGTCAATGGCTAGAACATTATCGGACATAAAAGGGGTTATGTCTGATAAAAATTAGGGGAAACTAGCCGATTAATGTGAGCTTGCGCTACGCGGAAGCGGTTGGGTTCGAAGTTCGAGACGTGGAAAGCCTGCGCGAACATTACGCGCTCACGTTGCGCCACTGGGCTCGCCGCTTGGAGCGACATCGCGATCGGGCGCTGGCCACGGTGGGCGAGCCGACCTACCGTGGTCTGGAGACTATTCTTACCGGGTTCAGTTTACGGATTTACGAGCGGAGCGCTCAATGTCTATCAAGCTTTGTTGGTCAAGCCCGATCGAGGCCGGAGCGGCTTACCGTTAACTCGCATCGATTGGTATCGCCGTACTACGTTGGCCGGGTAAGCGTTGGTTGCGCATTGGTGATCAGGCATTGGCTCTGGCCATTAGTCCGTCACTCCTTTACTCCACCCCAACTACCGAGGACGAGGACGACGACGACGAGAACGATTCCGACACCATTTACTGCACTCTCCACTAGTCCGCTTCAGGAAGGGTTTTCGGGACGCAACAAGGAAGTGGGGACAACAATCTCTATGCGTCCGGTGGTAACGTCGTAGACGAGGCCGGTGACGAGGAATCCCCCAGGGAGCAGCGGATTCGCCTTCAGGGCGGCGACATCAACCGCCACGGCTTTATGGGGGTCGGCGATGGCCAAGGCGTCGAGGTCTGCCGGGGCGACGCCGAAGTACTTCGCGAGCAACTCCGGGGAGTGAGCGAGGCAGGTGATGCCGCAGTCGTTGTGATGCAGGACGATGAGGTTCCATCCCGGTCCGATATCACCACCGCTGGCTTTGGCGACGATGCGCAGCATCGCCATTGTCTGGAGCGTTGCCGGGGTGATTCGACCGCCGACGTTGCGGATTACGGCGGCCTCACCGGGCGCGAGGCCGAATATATCGACGGGGTCGACGCGGGGATCGACGCAACCGATGATCATGGTCTTCATCGACGGCATGATCTTCAGGTCTGCGGAGAAGCGACTGCTGGCGAACGCTTCGTTACGCTGGGTCAAAGTCTCAATTACACTCATTTGGATGTTTGTTTCTATTTTGGCTAGGCTACGTCGGCGCCGTAATGGAGCGCTTCTCGCGGCTGCGGCTGCTGAGACGTTTTCCGGAGAAGCCCAATGAGTGAATAGGAGTGGATGAGGAATGCCCGTGGCACTGCGTAGATCGGTATTAACACCAAGGGGAATATGAGGCCGGGTCCCCCAGTAGTCACGCCGATCGCCACTGCATCAACCAGGTCGGCCATACCGAACAGGTTCCAAGCGATGGCAGCGCCGCGCCCGTAACTCTTTCCGGAATACAACCAGTAAGCGACGAGAGGTGCAAAGATCCCGGTCAAGACATCACCGACCCCGGCCGGTATCGCAAAGAACCCTGGCATTTCGCCCTGAAGATACCGCACGATGAATACGCCGCCGAGAACGCGGAAGGTCTGGATCCCGATCAACCAATGCTGGGGAATGGCTGCGATGATGCCGCGAAATGAGGTCGAAAGCAGAAGAAGGTACCCAAAAGCCAGCGTTAATACCATGGCCATGGGAATCCGGGGCGGTAGGCCGTCATTACCGAAAAAATTGTTGGCAGCGAGCAACATGATCGCGAGGAGCCAAGCCGCCGACACGATGGTGGTACCGACGAGCCATGGCCATCGGCGCGGGTTCGGGCCGGCCCAGGTCCTGATGCCGAAACAGAGCCCGAACCAGTGCAAGGTAGAAGAGATGGTTTGAGTGATTACCTGGAAGACGATGAGAGTCATGGGATAGCTCCTTTCGAGAGCGAAACAGACAAGTTCTTAGTTAGCATAGTTGGCAGGTATGACTTATAGTGACATTGGTACGATGCCGTACCGTTGCACAGCTGTTACATGGTACTATATCGTACCTAATGCAAGAAGTTTTTGTTATGAAGCCTAAGACCGCGGAAAAATCGGATTCCACCCACCCCAAGCGCCAGAACGAATCAACTCGTGAACGCGTGCTCGAAGCAGCCTTTACTTTGTTCTGCGAACACGGCTTTTCCGACGTTAGTATGCTGGAGATCGCCACCCGGGCCCAAGTATCGAAGCGCGATCTCTATGCCTTGTTCAGGAACAAGCAAGCGGTGTTGGCCGACTGCATCAAAGAACGCGCTCAGAGGTTGCGCGGCCCATTGGATGAGGCCGATCAGGCGCCAAAGAACCGCGAGGCATCGGCGGCGACGCTGGTCGAAATAGGAGTCTCTATCTTGAAAGGCGTATGCCAGCCCGAAGTCTTGACCGTTTACCGGCTCACCATCGCCGAATCTGACCGCGCTCCCGAAATTGCCCGTCTCCTTGACCGTAACGGCCGCGAAGCTAGCCATAAGGCTCTAACCAAGTTGTTGACCAAGGCTCAAGCGAAGAATCTCATCGTCGCCGGGAAACCCGCTGACTTGGCAACACGTTACTTTGCTATCCTCTGGGACGATTTACTAATCCGGCTATTGATGCGCCTGCGCGAACCGCCGACAGACGATGAAATTAGGGAGCGCGCCCATAGTGCGACGGAGACGTTGTTCTAATTCAGGTTAGGCAATCGATGGCGCCCTCGGCTCCAGGAAAATCAACGAATCTCTCACAGAAGCTAACGAAGCAAACGAAGGAGGGCCGGTTCGCGCAACGTCCTCGGCGGCGGGTGAACTCGAGCCCTTGCGGGACTTAATGGCTTGAGGAAGACGGCTGCAGCTACTGCTCCAAGAGTTCAATGAGGCATCCCTCGTTCCCCTCGAAGGCTGAATCCAGACGGATTCACGATCCCTGCACGATCAAGTGCCGTGGAGAGAACGAACAGTCCCCGTCGGCCTGCAATGACGTGAAAGCAACACTCCCGGCTAGTGAAATTGAGTACGATTGTCGACTGCAGTTAAATCGTAGACCAGAGATGTGCTCATTCTCCTCGTAGTCTACAATCCAAATGCAATGTGGATTGCAGCTAAATCGTAGACTTTTGCATTTAAATCGTAGACCATGTGGACCTTTCAGCTGGTCGCACGTTTAGATGCAAAACGGGGTCACTCGCCTATTCGTGCGATATTGTACGTTAAGAAGTAGGGAGTCGAGTCGGGAGGCGAATTGACCAACCTCCAGGCTTGTCAGAGCTTCCGTCGACTGGTCTCTCCCATGACCAGCATACCGGGAACAAAAAAAATCCGCTTCGTGGAATAAGCACAAACAAAGGGTTAGTTCCGATGCCTCCCCAACTCAACAAACACCTTCCAAATCCTTTAGCTGTGCTCTTTACTTGGCAACCCTTATTCCAAAAACCGGGCTCCTTAGCGTACACTATCGCACGAATAGGCGAATGACCCCGTGTAGGCCATTTGCCTACCTTTGACTTCGCGGTACTTGAGCTTCGCGTAAGGTTTGGTGCCGATCATTGCGTTCTCCTCAACGGGCGGGCGCGGCGGCATTACGCGCGCGCAGCAACGAGCGGAACGCCGCGCGGTACGACCAGGCGAGGAAGAGCTCAAGCGCGACGACGAGGATTGTAAGTGGGAATCCGGATGGAGCGAGGAAGAGGTGGACGGCGACGATGTTCACGATGACCGGCGCGAGCACAGTCAACGCGAGCGGCACGAAGCGGCCGGTCAGGAGCGCGGCCCCCGTGATCGTATACGTCCCAAAAAGCAGCGGGAAGAAGTACCCGCTGGCGACGAGCCCACCCATGAACTCCGCGGCGGCGCCCTTCATCGTCGGCAGTGGGAACCAGTGCAAAAACCCGTTCAGGCCGAAGACGAAGAAGACGAGGCCGAGAAGGACGCGCGCAACTATGACGGCTTTGGATCTCATGGTTAAGAAGATGCTACCAGCCGCCGCTGATCATTTGCTCCACTCTGCAGCCGTCTCACGCACAAAATCCTCGTACCGCCTAGGGGCATGGCCGATCAGCGAGGTCAGCGTAGCGACATCGGCGTTGCTCGGAGCGAAGCCACGGTCCTCGTATCCCTGGAACATAAGCCGGAGGTCCTTAGCGAACCAAGCGGGGAAGATTTGACGGAGTTGCTCCTCGAACGCTTCCACCGGAAGGTCGGCGTAACGAACCTGCTTGTTCAAAACCTCACTCCAAATGGCCGCGGCACTGGGTCCGCTTAGTGGATCCGGTCCAACGAGGTTATAAGTCTTCCCAGTGTGCCCGTCGGTGGTTAACGAAACGACAGCGGCATCGGCGATATCTCGAACATCAACTGCAGCGATTCCAGCTTTGCCAATCGGATTTGGATACAGACCGGCCCCAGTCAGCACAGGTTTGAGCTGGGCATCATTCTGGAAGAAATAACCGGGCCGCAAGACAGTGAATGGGGTATCGAACGCCTTAAGAGATGTCTCAACAGCATACTTGCCAATAAAATGCGGAATGTCCGGGAACCGCTCGGCTTGGTAAACAGAGAGGTAAGTGATGTGCTTAACCTTTGCTTGCCGAGCTACGGCCACTGTAAGCAGAGCTTGTGTCAGCTCATCGGCCACATTGCCGACCAGCAGGAACAGCTTGTCGACGCCGTTCAGTGCCGAGCGGACCGAGTCGGGGTCCAGCAGGTCGCCGATAGCCACCTCTGCCCCGTCGGGCAGCTTTGCTTCCTTGTTCCGAGTCAGGACGCGGACAGACTCTCCACGGCGAAGCAGCGCTTGGACTACTTCTGTGCCCACTTTGCCCGTACCACCAGTCACTAAGATTTTCATAAAGTCTCCATTGATTACGGAACCCACAGCCCGGTCCAGGCACGTCAATAATATTTACTGAACGTTTTGTATTGTTAAAGATAAAATCGAGATCGTCAAATGATTTTTCTTTCCGTTCTGTTAAACTTAATGCGTGTCTGCTAAAGATTCTGTTCCTCCCCGCCGTGGCCGCCCGCCCATTGAAGCAGCCGAGTCGCATGCGGCAATTTTGGATGCCGTTTATGAGCTGCTGCAGGAGCGTTCGGTCCGTGATCTCACGATGGAAGCCGTCGCCAACCGGGCTGGCGTAGGCAAGCCCACGCTCTACAAGTGGTGGCCGACCAAGGCCGCGCTTGTGCTGGCCATGTTCCGAGAACGAATCGCTGTCGCCTTGCCGCCGCCGTCAGTTGGGACGGCGGAAGAGGCGATCCGTGACGCGGCACGCGCCTTGATCGGGCCGTTGAACGGACAGTTGGGTAAGGTGCTGTCCGAGCTGATTGCCGAAGGCCAAAGCGAGCCAGCGATCCTCCGGGAGCTGTTTGACAAACACATCCGGGGACACCAGGAGGCAAACGCCGCCGATATCGAGCGGGGCAAAACAAGCGGGGAACTAGCGAGCGATGCGGATCCGGAGCTGATTATCGATGCAGTGTTCGGTGCGATCTTTTATCGCCTTCTGTTCCGGTCCTCACCGCTGACTGAAGAGTTCAGCGACAAGTTAGTCAGGCAGGTGTTCCGCGGTGCCCGAGCTAGAGCGGGCGAAGCTACCACACGTTCCAAACCTCGCCGGGTCAAACCGGCGTGATCTTCAGAGTGACAATCAAGTCCACGGGCGGACCCTCGTAAGTCGACTCGGGTCCGAGGCTCGCCGGTGGGCGAAATTCAGGCGCACCATACAGGATGGGTCATCCGAGCCCGGCTGCTCGCGCGATCAGGAACAATCCTGCCCGACGGCGACGACTCCGATCGTGTAATCTTGCTGGATACGCGGTTCCTCTCGGACCCTTTCGCATCCGCCAAATTGCAGCCCGGCGCTGGTGGATGCGCTCGGCTTAGCCGTAAGCGGCCCTTCTATAAACTACTCCCGGTGGGTTGGTCTGCTCGCTTCCAGCGCAAACAAATCTGCGAGGGGTGAAGATCTTTTTGCCCGTTGCAGGGTTGTGACAAATAGAACGGTACTGTGGGGACATGGGACCTATTTATGCAACCAAACGGAATCACTCAACCACGGGTATAAATAAGCAATCACTTCAGGTCCTGGGTTAGCGGCCCTCTATTTGCGGCTGCAAAGGCCTTGATTAAGCGACTGAGCCGATCAGGTTGGCGAGGGCGCGGAGCCGAAACTTCCTAAAACGATGAAAACACTTTTCTTAACGAACGAATACCCGCCCGCCATTTATGGCGGCGCGGGCGTGCATGTGGATTACCTCAGTCGTGAACTAGCCAAACTGATGGAGGTGGACGTGCGCGCCTTCGGCAACCAGGTCATGGATGCTACCAACCTGAAGGTGCGCGGTTTTCCAGTCGACACGAGCAAGTTTGGCTGCCCGAAGAACCTGCAGTCGATCTTTGGTGCGGTGAGGCGCTGCCTCGATTTCAACGCCGCCGGGATCGATGCGGACGTGGTTCACTGCCATACTTGGTACACGCACCTTGGGGGCATCTTGGCAAAGTTAAATTACGGCATCCCACTGGTGATCACGATCCACTCGCTTGAGCCGTTGCGCCCCTGGAAACGCGAACAGCTGGGGCATGGTTATGATTTCAGCAGTTGGGTTGAGCGGACCGCGATCGAGATCGCGGACTCGGTGGTGGCAGTTTCACAGGGCACCAAAGAGGACGTATTACGTTTGTTCGACCTGCCGGAGGAGCGCATCCACATCATCTACAATGGGATTGATCCGGAAGAATACCGCCGGATCGAAGCCACCGACCAGCTTCCAAAATACGGGATTGACCCTGAAAAACCGTTCGTGCTCTTCGTCGGTCGCATCGCCCGGCAAAAGGGGATTATCCACCTAGTGGACGCGATTGAATACATGGAGCCTGGCTTCCAAGTAGTGCTCTGCGCGGGCGCCGCGGACACGCCCGAGATCGCGGCCGAAATGAAGGCCGACGTGGAACGCGTGCGGGCCAAGCGGCAGGGCGTGATCTGGATCGACGAGATGGTCTCGAAAAACGTGGTTTATCAGTTGTATTCGCATGCCGGCGTTTTCTGCTGTCCGTCCATTTACGAACCGTTCGGCATCATCAACCTCGAGGCGATGGCCTGTGAGACGCCCGTGGTTGCCAGCTCGGTCGGTGGCATTAAGGAGGTGGTTGTCGACGGGGAGACCGGGTTCCTGGTGCCACTGGAACAGCACACGGAAAGCCCCTTTGAGGCGCTCGACCCGGACAAGTTTGCCCGTGACCTCGCCGAAAAGATCAACGTGCTGATGCGCGATCCGGAACTGCGAAAACGCTTTGGCCAGGCCGGCCGGAAACGGGCCGTTGAGAAGTTTAGCTGGCACGCCATCGCGCTCGCCACGAAGAAAATGTACGCCGAGCTGATCGCGAAGTAGCTGGCTGGTTCCGAGCTGCCATACCTCGGGTCGCTTGGTCGATCTTCAACGAGGGGTAGAGGGCATTGGTTGTGACAGGCTATCGTCGTTGGCTGCCGGCAAGGGCGTGTCAATCGATGCTCGTTCTTTCGATGTCAACTGATCTGAAAGACGCTCAAGCAAGGCCGATTTAGAGGCGTGGATCTCCGAGCGCAACGGGGTTACGCCAGGCAACTCGATTCTGCTGGACTACGGAACTTTTCATGAGGCTGAATTGGAAGCTTGTGTGATATGGCACTTTTGTCAGCTAGGTGGTCATTCAGCCTTTGAGGGCGCGCATGCCGGGGAAGCTCTTGGTCACCCCGCGCTCTTCCGGCACGGGCCGGCCCCCTCACTTGGTCCAGCCTGCGTACCGAGCGACATTTTCTTTGGTGATTAACCCCACCGGGATGAGGGTCAGATCCTGCTTGGCCTGCATGATTTTGTAGCCGATCTCGACAGCTTCTTGCGCCATCAAGTAGGGATCCTGCGCAGCGGTGGCGGCGATCAAGCTGGCCGGATCTTTCAGGAAAGGTACGATGTCGGGCGAGCCGTCGACGCCGACTATGAAGAACTCCTTGCGCTGGGCTTGCTTGGCCGCTAGGTCGCAGCCGATGGCGGTCGGGTCATTGATGGCGAACACCGCATCGATTTTCGGAAAAGCGGTCAAAAGATCCGTCATCACTCGAAGCCCACCATCACGGCTGCCGCCCGCGTTTTGGTCCTGGGACACGATTTTGAGGTCCGGGTGTTTCTTGATTTCCTCTAGAAAGCCGGCCACCCGGTCGGTCACCGCCGTGACCGGCGGCCCGTTGATGATGACGATTTGGCCCTGGCCCTTGAGCCGCTCGGCCACGTATTGGCCGTCTTTGGTGCCGGCCTGCTTGTTGTTGGAGGTGACCGTGGCGTCCACGACGCCTTCGACGCCCACGTCAACGGCCACCACCGTGATGCCCGCCTGCTTGGCCCGCAGGACCGCCGGCGCAATCCCCTTGCTGTCGGCCGCGCCTAACAAAATCAGGTCCACGTTCGAGGAAATGAAGTTCTCTATCTGGGTGGTTTGGTTGTTGACGTCGTAGTTGCTTGAGACGGCCGTGAACTTCACCTTGTCGTTGATCTCCTTGGCCTTGGCTTCCGCGCCGTGGGCGATCTGCACAAAGAAGGGATTCCCAAGGTCGCCGACCGTCACGGCCACCGAATTGAGTTTTTTGCTTTCGGCAAACGTTGGTGTCGCCAGGACGCCTGCCAAAAGCAAGCCGACGGCGGTTTGACTTCCAAACCGGAAAAAGCTGGAGATGCTCATGTTTGGGGAGTAGTCAGGGTAAGTTCGGTCAAGAGAGTTAGATTGTAAGGGGGATTAAGTCGGATGGAGTTGGCATAGGAGCCCTTAGGCCCTAAGCCGGTCGCGTAAGACTCCCTCCAACCTGAGGAAGCGCCCCCGCCAAAAACGGAAACGCCGGTCCCCGCTCTTCTACCTAAAATCGCACGCGTTCGACTTAAAGTTCAAGGACATAAGTTCGTGCGCACGTTTCTGAGGCAGCAGTTTTTCGAGAGCAAGCTAGCTTTGCGCAAGGCCTTCTGAGGGCTCGGGCTCAGGGCTGGCCGTGCCGAGTTGCTCGACGAGCCCGATCCGCTCTAAAAAGTAAGCGCCCGCAACGTGTCGCAAAGTTTAAGCTTTCCACCCCCGAAAAGGGCCTTAGAATCTCTGCAGTGGTTCTGTTCCGGTGCGGCGGAGAATTTTTTTGATCGCACCTTATTCTCTCCTAAACGATTGGAACAGAACTTTTACCTCCCTCCAACTTCGGATTTAGGTTTAAACCTCCACCCTCCCCAGAAAATGAAAATCGACGACAAAAGCAGGTTCGTCACTGATGACGGGACGAACGTTCCCCAAAAGACGAACACCGTTAAAAAAAACATGTTCGTCACGGACGACGGCCAGAACGTGCTCTTCACGTTCCTCCTCCTCATCTTGCTGTTTGCCCTTTGGGGATTCTGCAACGGGATGATTGACGTGATGGACAAGCACTTTCAGGAAGCACTGCACCTGAGCTTGTCCCAATCTGCCTGGGTGCAATTCGCGCACTATCTGGGCTATTTCCTGATGGCACTCCCGGCGGGGTGGCTGGCGACCAAGCTGGGTTACAAAGGCGGCATCATTACCGGTCTCTTGTTGGTTGCAGTGGGTGGATTTTGGTTCGTCCCGGCGACGCACATTGGATCTTTCTGGGCATTTTTGCTTGGTGTCTGCATCATTGCCGCTGGTCTCACCTTCCTCGAAACCATTGCCAATCCCTACACCACGGTGTTGGGGCCAGAGGAATACGGCGCCACCCGCATCAATCTCGCCCAATCCTGCAACGGCATCGGCTTGATTTTCGGACCAATCGCCGGAGGCATGTTTTTCTATTCCAAGGACGCCGCAGGAACGAGCACGGGTAGCGAGAGTCTCTGGATTCCTTACGCCGCTGTCGCGGTCGTGGTCATCATATTGGCTGTCGTATTCTATTTTGCCAATGTACCCGACATCAAAGCCAAGGACGACTTTCACCTCGACGATTCGACGCCGGGGGTTTCGCACTCCATCTGGTCGCACCCGCACTTCGTTATGGCCGTCATTGCCCAATTCTTATATGTCGCCGCCCAGGCTGGCATTTTCAGCTTCTTTATCAACTACATGACCTCTCAGGTCCCCGAAATTCCTGCTACGTTGGACGCGGCCGTGCAACACAGCCCCGGCTTCTTAAAGGACTGGCTAAACAGCTTGACTGAAATCCGCACGACTGGCGCTATTGCTTTCAGCAACAAAGGTGCCTCCAATCTGGTATCGGTGGGGCTGCTTCTCTTCCTGGGCGGCCGGTTCATCGGCACTGCTCTCCTGAAGAAATTCGCCGCCCACAAACTTCTTGGTCTCTATGGCGCCATCAATACGGTGCTCTGTCTGCTAATCTTCTTCAAATTGGGCTGGGGGTCGGGAGCTTGCGTCTTACTGACTTATTTTTTTATGTCCATCATGTTCCCGACCATCTTTGCGCTGGGCATTTTCGGCCTCGGGCAGCGGGCAAAAAAGGCATCTTCCTTTCTTGTCATGGCCATCATGGGCGGGGCGATTCTGCCAAAAGTGATGGGAGCTATTGCCGACATGTCCGATCTGTCTCGCGGATTTATCGTGCCGATGGTGTGCTTTGGGTTCATTGCGGTTTATGCGTTTTTGTGGCCGAGACTCAGCGGTTCCGAGGGCATGCACGGGGTGTCGGCTTCAGGCGGGCACTGACGATCGATCGATCGGTGATGTGATCGTCCGTGGGCGCGCTTGGTTGGTTCTCTCCCGCTGATCCCCTTTGTGACAATGGCGATCTTCGGGCAGCGAATCTCGGTTGGCTACCGAGATCTAGCTCCGACGCGCGGATGACCCTGGCTGCGCGTCCACCGTATCCGACGAGCTACCCTCCTGACAGTATGAAGCGGTCAGGTGATGTCGCTGTCCGGCTCGTAGATGAACACGAGGTCCTGATCCATCCCCTTGGGATCGGTCGATCTCTCGAACACGAGCAGGTTCTCCGTTCCGATCAGGCAATGCTCCATTCCGGGCTCGAAATGGAACCGGTCTCCCGGCGCGACCGCCTCCACCGTAAGCGGCTGGTCGACGGCACGCCGCGACAGGATGAGCCCCGCGCCTTCCTGCACCTCCAGGTGTTCATCCTTTTGTTCGTGCATCTCAAGAGCGAGGTATCCACCTTGACGGATCACGAGATACTTTTCGACGCGCGGGTGCTCATGCAGAACGATGACCACACCTCCCCAAGGCGTTTTTATGGTCCCTTCACCACGCCGGTCGATGCGGTCGAGTAGTTCAGTAAAAAATGCGGACGTTCCAACGGACGAGTGGCTGAAGTGCTCACTCCAGAGCAAGCATGCTTTTCGACAATAACGATTAAACGCCTCCCGGGAGTCGATGCGCGACTGGGTGCTCAGACTACTCGCGATGGTAGCAAACTTGGAATCACCGGCCAGCCTATCGTGATTGAGATCAAAACTAGCACTCATCTCGAAAAAAAAGTTTCTTTCTTTACTAACACATTTTAGCATAGGTAAACCGAGCGATTGTTGCCCTCTCTACCCCCTCTGCTCGTGCCTGTTCCTCCACCGTTGGAGGCAAATGACTCGATCTCACCTGCCGTTCCCAGACATGCCCTCTGATGAACACTGAATTCTACACTTTTGGAGAAATACTCTGGGACTGCCTGCCCTCCGGCAGACACGCCGGTGGAGCTCCGTTTAACGTCGCCTCTCATCTCGCGCAATTAGGAGTCTCCGTGTGTCTACTCTCGGCGGTCGGTCAGGATTCTCTCGGCGACGAGATACTGGAAGTTGCTCAACACAAAGGGGTCAACGTCCAATTTGTGGGCCGTGCGCGAATCGGTCTTCCCACCGGCACCGTGGTGGCCACCGTGGATGCCATGGGCAATGCAACCTACGAACTCGTTCAGCCGGTGGCATGGGACGAGATCATCGTTTCCGCGGAAGCCGTCGAGGCTGTGGCGAAAGCCGACGCGTTAATCTTCGGCTCACTAGCCAGCCGCTCGCCGTACAACCTAGAGCAGTTGGATCGTCTTCTTGCACTGAAGGGCCCGTTGAAATTCTTCGACGTCAATTTGCGTCCTCCGTTCACCGATCCTGAGCGTATCGTCGAACTAGCGGCCCACGCCGATGTCATCAAGCTCAACCATGACGAAGTCGGCCAGATCGCTTCGTGGCTGCGAACCGGCGAAGCGACGCCCAATCCACCCGGCAATGCAGATGCCGTCGCGGAAGCTTGCGCAGCTCTCTCGGAAGCAACAAAAACGCCTCGTATCTGCGTCACCATGGGCGCAGCGGGTGCGGCGCTGTGGGATCAGAGCACCCTCGTTTGCGTTCCGGCTCCGAAAGTGGTCGTCAAGGACACAGTTGGCGCCGGAGATGCGTTCATGGCCGGCGTGATGGTTGGACTGACACGCGGAGCCGACACTCAAACGGTTCTGGAAACTGCTTGCCGTCTGGGCGCTATTGTCGCCTCGCATGACGGGGCGACGCCCTTGCTGCCGGAAGAGATGATCCAGGAATTTAGAACCAATTTGAAGGCAGGTGAGCGATCACCGGACAGCCGCAGTGTTTGAACCAGTCGCGAGCGTTGTTTGAGTTGATGGTTTTCAACCCTGCGGGAGCGGCAGCGATGGATACTTCGTCGATGTGCGTGACCAGCTGATGTGGCTAATACTCCAGGTAGGGTGGAGCGAGAGGAAACGGGTTGTGATACGCAAGCAGCTCACGCAAAATTGTCCGCATCTTGAGTTTCCGAGCCGAAGCGTTGACCGGGGCGCCCTGCAGTCCGGCCCGTAGTATGCCGAAAAGCTCGAGCTCTGCTAAAGGAATCAACATGATCACCACGGTACCCCCCCACGATATCCACCGGCTTCTGCACGCTGAACATGATGACCCGTTTGGCGTGCTCGGATTGCACCGGATCGACAAAATCTGGGTTGTTCGTAGTCTTAGACCAGATGCGAAAGAACTCGCTATTGTCGACCGTCACAACGTCGA
>JBEEIB010000248.1:0-5440 GCA_041167675.1 Verrucomicrobiota bacterium | reverse complement strand
GCCATACGCGCGGCCTCCGCGCAAAAGGGTGCTCTTTGACCAGCTCTTTAATTGGTTTCCGCTAGGCGGCGGGCCTGAAGCTGGGTGGACGCAACAGCTACTCTCCTGATTGATTTTCATCGCGCGATGCCCCAAAATAAAGGTGTTGCTGCCGGATTATCGTTACTTTGCGGCAGCGAAAGTGGAGGAGTTGTATGAAAAAGGATTACTACCTTATTCTTCGCCTGACGCCCGAAGCCGTGGCGGAGGAAATCCGATCCGCCTATCGGCGTCTTGCTATTGAACTTCATCCCGATCTTTCGGGCATTGGCAGCGACCAGTTCCTAGAACTGCAGGAAGCTTACTCCGTGCTGAGTGACCCGAAGCGTCGCGCAGTTTACGACCGTGAAGCGGAAGAAATTCCGATTCGGCGCACTGACCTGGCGCGGCCCAAGGAAACTGTGATCGGGCGGAGGCATTCAGCCGAACCGCTCACTCCCGTTCAACCAGTCGGATTCGAAGAGATATCCCTCCTCCGGTCGTTTGAGACGTTTCTCCCGTCGTTTAGTGAGATGTTTGACCGTCTGCGGAGCAACTTCGAACTCGTGAGCCGGCCAAAAGCAGAGCGGCTGGAAAGCCTGACCGTGGATGTGACTTTGTCGCCCCAAGAGGCGTTTGTGGGCGGGCAGATGCGCATTCTGGTGCCGGCCCGAGTGATTTGTCCGGCATGCCGTGGCCGAGGGAGTGTCGGACCGTACCAATGCTGGCGCTGTGAAGGGCACGGAGCATTGACGGATGAATACCCGGTAACGGTGAGTTATCCCGCCGGATTGCAGCAGGACTATATAGTGCGTTTACCGCTTGATCGTTTCGGCATCGAGAATTTTTATCTCACCGTTCGGTTCCGACCCACCGAAGCGATATGGTAAGTGTAGAGAGCGGGAGATTCCGGGGGGTCAGATTCGAGGCGGTACGTGTGGGCTTGGGTAAACTGCTCGCATGTCTGAACCTTCTTCTTCACTCGGGCGGGAGGAGAAGCTTATTTGCAGGATCTGCCCAAAGCCGAGATGCACCGGCTTGAAGCCGGGCACTTCGCCGTCGAGGATTGCCTAGACTACATTTCCGAAAATATGCATCGCTTCTACCGCGATAGTGTCGCACCCAAAGCCAAGCGCTAACACGATGAACTGGGGCAATGGTATCGTTCTTACGGCAACAAACTGTGGGAGTTCGACGATGAAGGATTGATGCGCCGTCGGCTGGCAAGCATTAACGACGCTCCGATTACAGAAAAGGAACGGCGCGTCCTGATGCCTGCGTCCTGACTTGTGAGGACTCAGAAAAGCTGACGAACATTTTGTATCGCGTTGATTGAAAAGCACAACACACCAAGATCGTTAGACTGCATCTATGAAGCTTTTGTCCGTCAACGTCGGACTTCCTCGCGAGATCGAATGGCAGGGGAAGCGTGTCCGTACGTCGATATTCAAGTCGGCATCGGCTGGCCATGTTCGAGTTATGACGCTTAACGTGGAGGGCGATGAGCAGTCAGATCTTTCTGTTCACGGCGGAGTCCATAAAGCTGTTTATGCCTATCCATCTGAGCATTACCCATTTTGGCGTGAAGACGTTCCGGGGGTAGACCTACCTTTGGGGACATTCGGAGAGAACTTTACAACAGAGGGCTTGTTTGAGGAAGCCGTTCACATCGGCGACCGCTTTCGGGTTGGGTCTGCGGAGTTTATCGTCACCCAACCTCGACTGCCTTGTTTCAAGCTCGGCATTCGCTTCGGCCGCCAGGAAATGGTAAAGCGTTTCCTGCGCAGCGGTCGGACTGGATTCTACCTTGCAGTCCTTGAAGAAGGATTGGTCACTGCTGGCGACTCGATCGAGTTGCTTGCCCGGGACGAGCACGGCGTCACCGTGGCCGATATCGTAAATTTATACACGGCGGGCGCGACAAACCAAGACCTCTTGCAAAGGGCGAGCGCATTACCCGCGCTTCCCACAGACTGGCGAGACCACTTTCGCAAGCGCCTCTGGAACCCGGATACTTGAGCTTCCGCAACGCGGGTGCGCCAAACATTAGAGATAGACCCAACACTCGTGTCACCAGCCGCCATTTGAACCCTTCGAACAGTACGGGACAGTCGGTGTGCGGCGTACCGAACTGCGCATTAATTAAGCACTTCGGCAAGCGCGGGCCGAGTAGGTCTCGTCACGGATGTGCCACGCTTACAGCCACGTCAGCCGTGCATAGGTGGTTGGGATTCTTACCGCTCGTTCGCGATGCGGCCAACGCCTCGGCTGCGCCGCGACATGTCGAAGTCATCGGCGAGGCGCCACACGTGCTTTCCTGTGGTGGCTGCGACAGCGATCGCGATCATGGCGTGCGACCATGACAGCGGTACCGCCGCGACCGGAAGGCCGTTGTCACGATGGATGGGTCGTGACACATTCCACCGCCGCGGCACTGGTCCCCGAACAACTCTCCAGGAACTGGTGGTGGAAGTCGCTAAGCGGGAACGAGTTGAAGGTTGAGTGATGTAAATATTCGGTGAAGACGCTGAGACTCAGCGTGTGAGGATCTCTTTGAAATCGGGCCGCAATGGATAAAGGAAAATGGCTTTCTGTGGTAGGATGGTTTGATGGTGTTTCTCCAACTTGCCACGGCCTTTGGTGAGGCCGACGTAGCGCCAGTTGGCGGCGCGATAGGCCGTGCCGGTAAAACGGGGTAGTTGGACGAAGGTTTCCAGTAGAACGGGTCGGTAGCCATAATGGGAGAACCAATCGGCGGCAAGACGGCGACACACCAGGCCCAGTACGCGGGAGGCCAGATTGGGGCAGTGCACCCAAGGCAGCAGCTTTACCGTCAGATAATGGTTCAGACGCTCAGGGCGAGTGCGAGCTAACACCAGACTCAATGGGTGAAGTTGATGCGCGGGCAGCGTCAATGGGGTTTGTTCAAAGGCTAAAAGATTCTGAACCAGCTCTATGTCGGTGTGCTGGGATATCTCGGCCTGATTGCAAACACGGCCATGTTTCCCACGGGGATCGCCCTGATCTTCGTTCCCGTCGTGGCATTTCTCGTACTTTTTATTTTTATCGTTCGACTAGGATCATCCGCCGGAGCACGCGTGGCTTTGCAAGCTTGCTCATCTGCTCTTTATGGAGCTGATCAGTCCAGCGAGGCCGAAAACTCTCGGCATCAGCCATATACAGGAAATCTTCCGCGATGAAGCAACATGAAGTAATACCCGTTATAAACAGAGCCGATGATCGAACTTTATTGCTAAGCGATGGAAGATTGGAAAGTGCATACGCATTCCTCGTATTATGCATTTGTTTCTTCCCTTTCAGGTGCTCGTTTGCCTTTCACTCCCGCTTCCATCGAGCCTTTCTGCGGACCAGTCCAGCGAAGGGGTCGGGTCACAGCACGCCCCGTATTCGCCCGATCATTCTTCTTCGCTGAGAGCGACCCCTCTGTCCTTCTCTCGTGCCAGATATTCCTCCACGCGCAGCAGATTGCCCTCGCCGGCACGCTGAACAACCCGCAGCAACTGTCCCATCGAGGCGACCTCCTCCAGCTGCTCCTTAATGAACCACTGAAGGAAATTGTCGACCGTATAGTCGGACTCAGCCTTTGCCATGGACACAAGCGCATTGATCTGGGTTGTGACCTGCTCTTCCTGTTCGAGCGAAAGCTTTACCGCGTCTTCGGCGACTTCGAAATGCGCCTGTGGCGCGGACACAGCGGGAATCTTCACGCGGGCACCGGTGTCGATGACGAACTGGATAAAACGCAGCGCGTGCTCCTTTTCCTCCTCGGCCTGCTTGTAAAAATGCGCAGATAGCTCGCGCAGTCTTTCCGCACCAAAATGAGCAGCGATGGCGTAATACTGCAGCATTGCACTAAACTCATTGCCCATCTGTTCGTTGATCGCAGCGACAATCTTTTGATTGGCAACCATATAAAAAAGTCTCTCCCCGACGACCGGCGATTGCAATTGGGAAAATAACCGCAACCTACTGAGTCACGGCGTAAACGTCTGGAACGATGGCGGGAAAAACTGTGAACGCGCTTACCCCGATCGATGCGAGCGGCGGAAAAGTTTTTGTGGAAGGCGAATATTGGAGTGCGACCAGCGATACGTTCGGGAATAAAGGAGAACCCGTACAAATCATAGCCGTGGAAGGATTGACGGTAAAAGTGAAACCCGAAACCTGAGGAACACATCGCATGTTCGAAGAATCCGCAAGATTGGTCGTCTGGTTAGTTCCCATTATTCTCCTCGCCGTGATCATCCTGCCGCAGATGATCCGCATCCTGCGCGAGTACGAGCGAGGTGTGATTTTCCGTCTCGGCAAACTGCTCGGCACAAAAGGGCCCGGCTTGATTTTCCTGATCCCGATCGTCGATCGCATGGTGAGGATGGATCTGCGCGTCGTGACCATCGACGTCGCGCGCCAGGAAGTCATGACACGCGACAACGTGCCGATGACCGTTGACGCCGTCGTTTATTTTCGCGTCATCGATCCAGCGGCTGCAGTTGTGCGAGTGGAGAAATACCTGAAAGCGACTTCGCTCATTTCGCAGACAACGTTGCGCAGCGTGCTCGGACAGGCGGAACTCGATGAACTGCTCTCCCAGCGCGACAAGATAAATCTCAGGCTACAGGAGATCATCGATCGGCAGACCGATCCGTGGGGAATCAAAGTGACTGCCGTAGAGGTCAGAGACGTTATTTTGCCCGACAGCATGAAGCGCGCGATGGCCGGCCAGGCCGAGTCGGAGCGGGAGCGCCGCGCGAAAATCATAAACGCCGAAGGCGAGTTTCAGGCCGCGGAAAAACTCGTGCAGGCGGCATCGATGATTTCTGCGCAACCGATCGCCCTGCAACTGCGCTTCTTACAGACGATGAAGGAAATTTCGAGCGAGCATAACACCACGACCATTCTGCCGATCCCAATTGATCTGTTTGCGCCGTTCATCAAAAGGTCCGAAAGCCCAGCGACGAAAGAACCGTAGCCGGCACATCGAATCAGACGCGAGCAACAGAGTAGCGGGAGTCTCGCATAGAGGAAAACCCCGCAGTCTTATTATAGCATACTAAAAATCCAGTTCCGTGAGGTTACCCCTAAAGCCCTCACCAAATACGAATGTCATAAGACTATGTTCGTAACCGTTTCGGGTTGCGCTTAGTTGTTCTGCCTTTCTGTTCTAAAAATCGATGTGAACGATCTGGAATCGGTCATTTTCCTAGGAAGTGGCGTGCAGTCTATTTGACTTCCCCGCCCCGAAAATCGGGATCGGGTTTCGAACTCAGCTTGGAATGGTGTGGCTTAGTAATCCATACCGCCCATGCCGCCCGCACCACCCAAAGCCGGTTTTTCTTTCTTGGGCATCTCACTCTCTCCAATAATCGGGTATATGGTAGCCGGCATTTTTCTCGGACGCCAC
>JBEEIB010000247.1:0-10681 GCA_041167675.1 Verrucomicrobiota bacterium | reverse complement strand
GTCGGAGACCTTTTTCAAATCTTTCGGAACGGTTATCCGTTACGTTCGTTACGTGCCGGGGCTTCAGATCGTCTTGGCCCGAAATTTCCTGTTTGCTCTTTTTATTTCAGTCATTCCGGCATTGATGCCGGTGGTGGGCTTGAAAGTGTTGCACCTGGGTTCGTTCCAGCTTGGTCTTTTGTTCACCAGTATGGGCGCTGGCTCGGTGATCGGAGCGGTGTTCATCATTTCTTGGCTCAGGGCTCGCTTCACACCTGATTCCGTCACCCTCTGGGCCAATTTGCTGATCGTTTTGGCTTACATGTTGATGGCATTTGTTCGCCAGGCAGAGCTTTTCTTCATTGTCGCGGCGCTGGCCGGTGTGGGATGGACACTGTCTGCTTCGGAACTCTGGGTGGCAGCGCAACGCGCGATGCCCGGTTGGGCGCGGGGCCGCATGAACGCCACAGTCATCATGATCTCTCAAGGAGCCATGGTGTTTGGGGGATTGATCTGGAGTTCCGCTGCCGCACTAGCCGGACCCATTTACACCTTGCTTGGAGCATCGGTGTTATTCCTGGTGAGTCTGCTTCTGGCCGGTCGGCTTTCGATCAACGTGAGAACAGACCTCGAAGAAAAGGTCTCAGGGTTTCTATCCGGAAGTCTCGAATCTGGAGAGGGGACGCCAATAGCGCCCGTAAGAGAATTGTTCGCAGCCTGAATGATTCGGAGAAAGATTATGAACAACAAAGATCAAGAAAATGGAGCACTGAGAGAACCGCTGATTTTTACGGTACCTGCTTACGGTTTTGTTATGGCCCTTTACCTCGATTCGCTTGGCCGGTCCAACCGGGCAGCTTTTTCTGCCAAAACCTTTGCACAAGAGGTTGAACCGGTCGAGCCCGCGCGATTCAAGCTGGCGGAGCAGAGAAGTTAAGAACTTGATATTGTTTTCGACGAAACAGTTTAACCAGAAGGCTGGAGCGAGCTAAATTTTACGCGCCACGATTTCCGATTTGAGTCCGGAACTGAGCTTGGAGCCTGATATGAAAAAGAGATTCATTGGCTTGGCTGCCGTGTATATGCTTCTTCCGGCTCGAGCGGAGGAGCGGTGCCGCAAGGAGGCTACGATGATGGATGAGCTGCGCGGCGGCCGCACGACCATGGACCTCTTCGGCCTCGACGAGAGAGTTATTGGTGACAGCCTAAGCCCAATTGCCGACCTCGCTATCTTCCTCCCACGGTGGTCGCTCTTAGCCGTATTCGTGATCCGGATCAAAGTCGATGATGCATAATCATGCTCGAAAAAAGCGGTTCACTAGCTGAATCGGTGTATCACGACAAGTTTTCTCCCCTACCCTATTGTAGGTATCACCTCAGAAACGGTGAGCCGATAAAGATCTGTAACCCTGCTGACGCTGCTAACACCCTCTGCAATTCAGCAGCGACATCATTCCTGCCTATTTTGGGTAGAGATAGTTCTCACAAATCACGCTTGCTGCGCTAGGCGCTCTAAGGAGCTCGACCTCACGGTAAACGTTGATCCAGACGACCGACTGGATCATAGACCTCGAGATAGTTGTGGGAAGAAAGGCCGAGGCGATCCTCAAAGATTACCATGCAAAAGCCATCGGGGTGCTTCTTCACAGATCTGTATCGGATCCCGGCGATCGAACCATCCAAGTACGCTGCTTGTCCAAGCATTTGAGTTACTGGTTTATCAACTGTTAGCCAGATGCCGCTTAGCTCCTGCTCATTCGTAGCCAGGAGTTCCTGGGTCTCAGCATCTGCTAGGTCAATCAGATTCGCGACTACTCCGTCGACCGTAAACAGTGTCCAAGGAACTGCACGCGGCGGTGATGAACGAGCCCAATTCGGATGATCGAAAACAGAAACGATCTCCATCAGCGCCGTGATCGGATCAGATGCCAAATAGATCGAAGAAAAACTACCCTTTGGTGTAAACCGGGCGCCATGGAGCATGGCGCCTCCCCCCCACAACGGCTGAGGCGGATCCGTTCTCGGAGAACCTGGAGGAGGCCCTAATAAATGGTGAAAACGGACCGCCCGCGTCCAGGGTCCGTGAATCGTGACCCGTTTGAGACTCTTCAGAGCTCGCGCGAGCCTCGCGGAAGTTACCATCAGGACGGGATACCGGCTACCGCGTTTTCCAACATTGTCTCTACCGCTTCAGCCTTGTTCGCGAGGATCGCGTCGAGTGGCGACATACCAAGATCCGGATGAACGCTATTGAGCCAGGCTCTGATTACCTCTGGCTCCCGAAAGTAGTCATAGAGGATTTCCAGGATCCGTTTTACGGGCCTAAGAGCTGGCTGAATAGCTTCCGAATCCGGATTTTTGTGGACAGCGCTATAGCTCAATTCCAGTCCGGCACAGAGCTTTGCTAATCGGATGCCTAAATACGAGGCTAGGGTCTTCGCGTCAATCCGGCCATTGGACGAGTGGAGCTCCGGCAAAATAACGCGCAGCGATCGCGCGCCGAAAGCACGAGCAATTTCTTGGTTGAGTTGGTCGATCTGTTTTTGGAGCGCTTCACGCTTCTGGTCCAACTCGGTAGTTTGCTTTTCTGTAACAACAGGCATAAGAAAATGGAATAAAAATCGATTGAAAGTCGATCTAGAATATCCTAAAAATCGACTCCGTCAATTTAGACAAGCCCAATCAGGAATCCCAGAGAGGGGCCACTTCCCCTACGCCTCTTCGTAACAAGCCATCCTTAAGCGCTTAAACGTTTCAAAGCATTTGACCTGGCCGTCTGCATTCGTTAATGCCCAACAGCTTGGAGGATGGTACCAACGATGCTACGCAAATCCCAGGTGCTGGAAAAGTCTCGATTTTCTCTTTCCGTGATCGGTGAAGATCTTGTAGCTCAGATAGAGAATCGTTAAAGATCACCCCTAGCAACTCGGAGATCGTGAACTGGCATTGGGTTTGAGTAAGCCAAAAGAGAACGAGGACGATCGATGCTGACTGTCATCGCTTATTCTTTCTTTACTTAGAGTTTCTTATTTTCTTGTTCCGAGGAAAGATAGAGTTCGGAAGGTCACCGGTTTCCGGGTAGATGCCATTTCACTGCAAGGCGTCTGTTCCTCGAGGCGATGCACTAGAGTTGAACGCTAAGGTCACCAGTACCCCGGTGCGCGATGGTTTGACACAGAAGATCCAATGGTCACCAGTTTCCCGGCGCAAAGTCACTGTTTTCCAGTCGACGCGCGAGCAAAGGTCACTGAAATCCCAGAGAAAGGTCACAACTCTCCGGGTGAGCTGCGGTCCAGAAAGTCACCAATATCCGGGTATATCGCAAGAGATTGGCCTTCCGTTTCTTTGGACTAGCGTCCCAGCCGACTTAATTTAATCGAGCGGTTCACTTCGAGCCACTCAATAACCTCATCTTGCTCGCCGGTACCTTTGGGAAATCACACCTTAATTCCTGCGACTTCGTAGCAGTTCGTTGCCGCGCGAGGGCTCTCAGTCAGAAGCAGAAGGCGGCCAGTATACCCAGGACTGGACCGTCGGATCTATGGCGGGCATTGGCAAAATTTGGTTCCGCGTTACTCTCTAGATATATGCATATGGGAGAAGAAAAACTCGGCGTTTCGTCCAATAACGGACAGCTTGTTTGGTTCGTAACGGGAACGTCTCAAGGCTTTGGTCAGGAAATTGTGCGTGTTGCGCTTTCTCGAGGGGATTGTGTTATTGCGACCTCTCGCAATCCAAAGAAAGTCGCGGGGATGTTCGAATCAGCGTCGGATCGACTGTTGGCCATTTCTCTTAATTTTAGAGATGACCAGCAAATTAAAGGAGCGGTCGCTGCTGCTGCTAAACGCTTTGGCCGGATTGATGTGGTCGTTAACAATGCCGGACACGGTCTCCTCGGAGCCGTAGAGGAGGCGCAGGATGTGGAAATAGCGAGCGTCTTTGAAACAAATGTTTTCGGTTTGCTGCGCGTGACGCGGGCCGTACTCCCTTTCCTGCGCGAGCAGCGGAGTGGCCACGTTGTCAATCTTTCGTCTATCGGAGGATTGGTTGGTCTGCCGGGCTGGGGCATTTATAATGCAACCAAGTTTGCGGTCGAAGGAATATCGGAAGCACTGGCGGCCGAGCTTGCGCCTCTGGGGATCGGCGTCACGGTGGTCGAGCCTGGACCCTTTCGGACGGATTTTCTTGGTGGGTCGTTGGCGACGGTCGCAGGAACGATACCGGATTACGATCAGACTGCTGGTAGCACGCGAATCTATCGCGATAGCAACAATGGTGCTCAAGCGGGAGATCCCCGTCGTGCAGCGGAGGCCATTGTGAATGCCGTTGTAACAAAGACGGCTCCATTGCATTTGCTGCTCGGAACAGTGGCTTATGACCGTGCTACCAAAAAGCTACACGCATTGCGTAACGACTTTGAAACTTGGCGCGATATCACATTATCGACCGACTATGCGAAGCCTTAACTGGCTCCTACGGCGGCTGCCGCTCTCGTCAGGCTTGATGAACAGTTGGCAGCTGCCAACTCTCCCCTCCCCTTAGCATAGACGATGCCAATATCTCGCCGTCAGCGGCAAGTGGGTGCTTTTCAGATAATTACACTGGCGCGAGGAAAGGTTCGAACATCGATAAAGACGCGCACTGTTATTTTAGCATTGGATAACGTGTCATCATAGGAGGCAGTGCTTTTCCATCGTCGCAGCCACAGAGTTGGCAGCTGCCAACTTTTGTGACTCGCCTATTGGTTAACAATGACCGGGTCATGTGTTGGCCTGATCTGGATGTACCGGATGCTAATTCCGGTCTTGCTGTTGTCGTGTGAGTGAAGCAGCCAGTCCAGAAATGATTTGAGGAATCATCGAATTCCTGGAGGACTGAGAGGACCTTCAGATCGTTACGCCAGATAATTTGCAAGGTAACAAGCTAGCTCCTGATTATATTAATTGTGACCAAACGACCTTGGAGTTGCGATGAGCGAGCTGCCAGACCACGTGGCCAGGAATCGAGCGCACTGGGATGATCTCGCGCCACAGTACATAGAGGCCGGTGAGCGCGCTTGGGCACAGGAGGAGCCCACTTGGGGCATCTGGCAGGTTCCAGAGGCGGAGGTCCAAGTTTTTTCCGAGGACTTGGCCGGCAGGGATGCTATCGAGCTGGGATGTGGCACCGCCTACATTTTACAGGACCTGGCTATTGACTCACACTCCGTCCGGACCGCCTAAAAAGCTGTCGTCATCTACATCGAACCGCCCACCCAACCAAGACTGCAAGATCGAGAAAATAGACGCTAGCTCCTCAGCCGCAAAGAATATCCAGATAGAGCTGGGTTCCATAAAATCGGGACAGAAACGTCATTGCGGCAGCAATATCGTAAACTCACGGATGGAGCTGACAGCAAAACATCCCTTTTGTCCCTCCATGCCGCATAGTCTCATCTTAAGGAATCGCTCGATGTTATTCCAGCCCAAGAGCTCGGCGGTCAGCAGTCCCCTCTTCTCGAGACTTTCAAGGTAGTACTGAAGGATCTGCATAAACAGATCCTCTTTATCTTTGAACTCGGAGTAGAGGCCGGACTTATTGACGCCAGTAGTTACTTCCAATTGGTGAAGACTGGCCCTCACATTCCGAAGGTGGTTTTCAATGGAAAGGGAGACAAAATTCTCGACCTCGCAAAGACCAACCTTTGGCGATAATCTTGCTCTGGCTCGGTCTTCGAAAGCACACGGCCCTGAGAGCCCGCCGAAGTCAAACAAACCGCCTAAAGACAGGAACCCAAATGATGGAGGAGAATCAACCGAAGATGGTCAGCCGTACTCCACTCCGGATTACTTGGCCTCTCGGATCCACGGCTTTCATCGACTAAAGAGATATGGATTCTGGCGAACTTTCCTCTGAAAATGGTCGTTCCGCTCGCTCCAGGAGTAGCAGCCGCCGCGAATTCCTGGGTCGGACGATCCGTGGCGGAGCTCTACTCGCCACGACGACGGTCCTTGGAAACGAGCTTCGCACGGCCGAAAACCAGGCAGAATCCCAAGCCAACGATTTACCTCGGAATCCGTCCTCAGCTGCTAGTGCGACAACCGCTGATCTTTTGGTGGAGAAGCTTGTGGAATGGGGTGTGTCGGTGGTTTTCGGGCTTCCTGGAGATAAGGTCGCGCTAATCATGGACGCACTACGCCGGCGCCAAGACAAGATCCGATTCGTCCTAGTTCGTCACGAAGAGGGTGCTGCTTTTATGGCCAGCGGTTACGCGAAGCTTACTGGTAAGCTGGGCGTTTGCCTCAGCACGGCGGGTCCGGGAGCAGTGCACCTGCTGAATGGGCTTTATGATGCAAAGTTCGATGGGGTCCCGGTTTTGGCAATCACGGGCTCGCCGTCCCGCGCCTTGCTGGGTACCCGATTTACTCAAGGGGTCGATACGATTAGGCTGTATGACGACGTGGCGAGTGGAGTCTGCAACGAGCTCATCACCGGTCCCTATCATTTGCTTTCAGTCGCCGACGTTGCCCGTCGCGCAGCCCTCGCGCTTCGAGGGGTCGCTCATCTCAGTTTTCCTATCGATGTGCAAGCAAAGCTGCTTGCGGATGACGACGAATCTCTTGGCGCCGATGTTCAGCATGGCACGGCGTCTAGTTGGGTGCCGCAAATCGAAGTGCCTCCACCAGACGCAGTCCGCGCTGCTGCCGATTTGCTTAACGCCGGGAGGCGCACCGCGCTTTTAGTCGGTCGGGGTGCACTCGGGGCAACACTCGAAGTGGAAACCGTCGCGGAGCGCCGTGCTGCGCCAGTGATCAAAGCGTTTCTGGGCAAGACGGTCATCGCCGATACCTCTGCGTACAGCACTGGTGGCATCGGAGAGTTCGGAACAACGGCCTCCTCAGCGGCAATGCAAGGCTGCGACACTTTGCTTATCGCCGGTTCAACGATGCCTTGGCTGCACTATTATCCCAAGCCGGGCCAGGCTCGCATTGTCCAGATCGACCGTGACCCAACGCGCCTCGGGTTGCGCGTCGCGGTCGATGTAGCGATCGTCGGCGATGTGCGTCGCACCCTGACGGACTTACTGCCACTCCTCGAACCGCAAGTTGATCGCAGTTTTTTTGAACAGATCCAAGATAAGATGGGCGAATGGAATCGAGCGTTGCACCGTATCGAGACGAGTTCAAAATTGCCGCTCCAACCGCAAGTTGTCGCCCGGCAGGTTTCGGAGCTTCTCGCTCCCGATGCCTTGGTTGCATTCGATTGCGGATCCAACACTTTCTTTGCTGCACGCCATATCTCGATGGTACCCACGCAGAAACTTGCTGTTGGCGGAAATCTCTCCACGATGGCGTGCGGACTCCCTTTTGTCATTGCGGCACAGTTCGCTTATCCGAACCGGCAGTGCGTCGCCTTCGTGGGTGACGGCGGCTTCACCATGCTGATGGGCGAGTTTGCAACAGCGGTGAAATACAAGCTCCCGATAAAGGTGGTTGTGCTAAAGAACGATCACTACTCACGAATCGTGAGTGAGGATAAGGCATTAGGTATTCCCCCGTTCGGAACCGAGCTGCAACCGATTGACTTTGTGCGGTTTGCTGAAGCGTGCGGAGGGGTCGGTTTCGCCTGCACGCGGCCGGAGGAAGTGCGTCCTGCTCTTGAGGCGGCCTGGCGGATCGCTGACCGACCGGCATTAGTTGAGGCAACGATCGACAACGACGCAGATGTATCTCCACCAGATGAATACCTTTCTCGAGCCTAAACTCTGAGGGTGACGCGCTGGCTTAAACCCGGCATCAAGCGATCGATCAATGGCTAAAAAATCCTCCGTGGCTCCGTGGCCTCCGCGCGAGACTCGATCTCGCGCATCACCTCGATTTGTGTCGGCTACAGGATTGAAATCCTCTTTTACCGGTTGATGCTTACCCACTCCAAAATTTAAACTCCATTGATTGTTATGGCTGAATATCGCACCGAAACTGACAGCCTTGGCGAGGTCAAGGTCCCCGCCGACAAACTATGGGGCGCTCAGACCCAACGCTCCCTTGAGCACTTCAGCATCGGCAAGGACTTGATCCCGCGCGAGATGATCACCGCGTACGCGATTCTGAAGAAAGCCGCCGCCAACGCGAACCATTCCAGCAAGCGGCTCGAGGACCAGCGCCATAAGCTGATCGTTGATGCCTGTGACGAGATACTCGCCGGCCAGCATCACGACATGTTCCCACTGCATGTGTGGATGACAGGGAGCGGCACTCAGTTCAACATGAACGTGAACGAGGTGATCTCCAACCGCTGCTGCCAACTCGCCGGAACGCCGCTGGCGAGCAAGACGCCGGTTCACCCTAACGACCATGTCAACATGGCCCAGTCGTCCAACGACTCGTTTCCTTCCGCGATGTACATCGCAGCAGCGGTCAACGTGAAGCAGCGGTTGATTCCGGCAGTGAAGGCGCTACACGACGGGATCGCGGCTAAGGCCGAGGAGTGGAAAGACGTCATCAAGATTGGGCGGACCCATATGCAGGACGCGACCCCGCTCACGCTCGGGCAGGAATGGTCGGGCTATGCGGGCATGCTCGCGGATAATCTGCACCGGATCGAAGATGCGCTGGAGGGCGTCTATCGCCTCGCACTGGGCGGCACCGCGGTGGGCACTGGGATCAACTCGGCGCCCGGCTTTGCCGAGGCGGCTGCGGCCGAGATCGCCAGGCTCACGGCTTTGCCCTTCGTCAGTGCACCGAACAAGTTCACGGTGCAGGGTGCCCACGACGCTCTGGTCCAGCTCTCCGGCACGTTGCGCACGCTGGCCGTGTCGCTCTACAAGATCGGCAACGATATCCGGCTGATGTCTTGCGGCCCGCGGGCTGGCTTCGCCGAGCTAATAATCCCGGAGAATGAGCCGGGCTCCTCAATCATGCCGGGCAAGGTAAATCCGACGCAAGCCGAGGCGCTGACAATGATCGCCGTGCAGGTGATGGCAAATGACGTGGCGGTGGGTTTCGGCGGTGCCGGGGGTTATCTCGAGATGAACGTTTACAAGCCGCTGATAATCTTCAACATCACTCACTCCATCACGATCATGACGGACGGGTGTACGAACTTCGGCAAGTTCCTGGTCGAGGGCACGAAACCGAATTTAAAGAAGATCAAGGAGTACGTGGATCGTTCCCTAATGCTCGTGACGGCGCTCGCCCCGGTCATTGGCTACGACAAGGCGTCGAAGATCGCGCACCACGCGATGGACAATGATCTCACGCTGAAGGCCGCCGCGTTGCAACTTGGCTTCGTGACGGAGGCTGAGTTCGATCGCGTCGTCGATCCGGCGAAGATGGTCAAACCCTACGTCGCCACCCGGTAGCGGCAATGGAGACGATTGCGCGAAGTACGCGAAATCATGAATAACGCCGATGCTGAGCAACGCCGCTCGCCTCGGTCCGGGGACCGGCCGTTGCCTACCATCCGACCGGGAAAACGGCTGGACCCGGCGGCGGCCCTCGATCTGATATCGATCAGTGCCAGGCTCCTGTTCGAGAACGGCCAGACCACGGAACGAATGGTTGCGGCGTCGGAGCAACTTGCTGAAGCGCTGGGCGCTCGGGCCACCCTCTTTCCACGCTGGGGCGAGCTGGTGTTGCGAATCGAGGACGACGCCGGCTCACGTTACGAGATCGTTGCCGCGGAACCCGCAGGCATGGACATGAACAAAGTCACCGCGACGATGGCCGCGATCGATAAAGTTTGCGACGGCCGTATGGATGCCGCGGAGCTGCGATCGGCGCTGGAGGCGATCACCCGACTTCCACCCGTGTCGATCGCGCGCTTCGCCTTGTTCGCGGCGGCCGGAGCGGCGGCGCTTGGCGTGATCTTCGGCGCGGCCCATCTTCTCACCCTGGTCCTGATCGCGTTCAGCGCCGGCGCGGGTGCCTGCCTCCGTCGGTGGTTGGCCGGGATGAGCCGCAACCTGTTCGTGCAACCTTTCTGCGCCGCGTTGCTCGCGGGTGTCGTCGGTGCGATCGCCGTTCGGCTGCAGCTCAGTTCCGTTCTCCGGCTCGTCGCCGTCTGCCCGTGTATGGTGCTGGTCCCCGGCCCGCATTTTCTGAATGGCATGATCGATCTAGCCCGGGCGCGCATCACGCTGGGAGCCGCGCGCATCGCCTACGCGATCCTGATTACCGTCATGATCTGCGCTGGCCTGCTCCTGGCGCTCGCACTGGGTGGCGTGAGCCTTCCCGCTTCGGGCCCTTCCCACTCAGCGCCGCTCGGGTATGACATCATTGCGGCAGGTATCGCCGTTGCTGCCTACGGCACATTCTTCGCCATGCCATGGCGGATGCTGCCCATTCCCATCCTGATTGGGATGCTCGCGCACGCCTCTCGCTGGGAAGCAATCTCCGTGGCGGGGGCTAGCGCAGAGACTGGAGCGCTTGTCGCGTGTCTCGTGGTCGGAGTTATAATAACGCCGATCGCCGACCGGGTGCGGCTCCCTTTTGCGGGGCTCGCATTCGCTTCGGTGGTGTCACTGATCCCCGGTGTGTTTCTGTTCCGAATGGCCAGCGGAATGGTCGACCTCGTCGCGCTCGGCTCAAAGGCGCCTCAGGAGCTCTTCGTCCAAATGGTCGCCGATGGGACGACGGCCATCCTGATCATCTTAGCGATGTCGTTCGGGTTGATCTTTCCGAAAATGTGGATCCAAAATTTCACGCGGTCATTGTTTCAGCGA
>JBEEIB010000246.1:0-15783 GCA_041167675.1 Verrucomicrobiota bacterium | reverse complement strand
TTTCCGAACCAAGTTTGCGCACAATGGACGCGGTCCTCGCCAGAGCCTCAACCAACCAACCTACGGGAGGAGTGCGTATGAAAACGGCATCTGAAGAAGTGACAGATATGATTATTCTGAGTAAGTGGAGTAGTCAGACCCTCTGTGCCGGGGCCGAACTCGGTGTATTCGATTGTCTGAGCCGCGATGGTGCTCGCACCGCCAGCGATGTCGCAGCGGAAACCGGCCTCGATCCCAGGCTGCTCTATCGATTGCTGCGGGCGCTCGCATCACTCGGCCTTTTGAACGAGACACCGGGTCGCCACTTTAACTTGACTGAACGTGGCGCCGTTTTGCGTACCGATGCGCCCGGCTCGCTGCGATACATGGCAATGCTGGAAGGCGACCCAGAGCATTGGGCAATCTGGAAGCATGTGCCCGCGATGGTCAGGGACGGTCGCCAGAACGCATTCATGCGCGAATACGGCGAAATGGCGTTCGATCACGCACGTGCCAATCCTGACGGTTATGGCGCAGTTTTCACCCGAGCCATGTCGGGCTTTTCTGCGATTCAGTCCACGTGGGCGCTCGAAGCGTTGCGCGATTACGACTTCTCGTCGGTTGCCACCTGGTGCGACGTCGCTGGGGGTCACGGCCACATGATGTGCTCCTTTCTCGCTGCTTATCCGCATCTGTCGGGCACAGTACTCGACCTGCCGGAAGTGGTCGCGGGAAAGGACCAGTTGTGGGCGGGCAGGCTAGGTCTCGAAAAGCGCTGCCGTTACGTGGCGGCCGACATGTTTAAAGAAGTGCCCGCCGATGCCGACGTCTACAGCCTCAAGATGATCCTCCATGACTGGAACGACAACGAATGCACGCAGATCCTGCAAACGGTCCGCCGCCGCGCGAAACCGGACGGCCGCATCTTCATCGTCGAGCACATCGTACCGAGCCCGTTTGAGTCGCATTTCTCGAAACTCTTCGACATCCATATGATGTGCTGGGGCAGCGGACAGGAGCGTACCGAAGAGGAATATGCTTTGCTTCTCCATGCTTCCGGCTGGCGCTTCGTCGCTTGCCACTATCCATTGCACGCCAGCATGGGCGTTGTCGAGGGTGTGGCCGTCTAGGAACTTGCCGAAATGCCCTTCTCAAATCCTAGACTCTATTGCTCGCACTTTCCCATGTCGGACAGCAACGGCGACAGCCCAAATTGCGCGGGGCGCCAGTCGCCTAAACGTCTTCAAACGATACCAAGAAATGAATCTCATGAACAGGCAAGTAGCGACACCAACAACAGAGCTCGAAGTTCAATCGATCATTCATGAAAACAAGAGCGAATGGTTACAAACAAGGCCGGGAGAGCGTTGCTTAATCCATATATCCGCCGCAGACACGAATGGAGCATATTCGGTCGTTGAGATCGTCTCTGACCATCGTGACGGCACGCCCATCCACATTCATCAAAATGAGGATGAGCATTTCATTATTCTAGAAGGCACGGCGCGCATCGCGAGCGGCGACAAAACCTTTGACGCCGCAGCGGGCACAGCTGTCACCCTCACCAAGGGCATTCCCCATGCCTGGTGCAATCTTTCCGATTCTCCGCTCCGCATGGTGGCGATTGCTTCGCCCGGAGGCTGCGAAGAAATACTCCGATTGATTGCCAAAGGGGGTGATATTGACGTCATGGCCCTTTCGGAGAAATTCGGTATTCGGATTGTCGGCCCAATGCTGTCCTAGCTTATGTCCGCCCCGGCGATACGTTTGCTCTAGCTTAAAGAACTGACGCGGGTCGTTCGGTAAATCTGAGCGGCGCAACCAACGGCGAGCCAAGGCCACGGACCGGCGACACGCTTTATTTCTTTGGTATCCGGTTTTCCACTGGCCTAGACGACGGCCTCAGCATACAAGCTGCTTGGTACCTCCGTTCGTTTATGCCCGCGCCCCTCAATTTCGGGATTTTTCGAAAGCTTCAGCGGAGCCTGCTCTATTTGCTCGCTGTTTTTGTCTTCTCAGTTGTGGGCTTTCTGACGTTTGGTTGGTCGCTAATTGATTCCGTTTATATGGTGGTTATCACGATGTTCGGCGTCGGTTTTGGCGAAGTTCATCCCCTGATCAATGTTTGGCAGAAAATTTTCACAATGCTGGTTATTATTGGCGGCACCAGCGCTGTCGTTTTCGTCATCGGCGAAGTCATTCGTTTCATAACAGAAGGAGAAATTATGAAAGCCATCGGAGAACTCAAAAAGAGCCGTCAAGTCGAAGGGATCAGCCATCACGCGATCATTTGTGGCTACGGCCGGATCGGACAAATTCTTGCGCGCGATCTCGCCGCAAATGGGTTTCCGTTTGTCGTCGTGGACTTGGACGATGAGCGCTTGAATATGGCCGAAGCAGCGGGTTGCCTTTTTGTGAAGGGAAGCGCCACCGAGGAAGAAACGTTGATCCGAGCCGGGGCCGAACGCGCGCGCGTGTTGGCGACAGTTCTTCCGCAGGATACGTTGAACGTTTTCATCACGTTGACCGCTCGGAATCTAAACCGCAACCTTCTGATAATCGCCCGAGGCGAGCAGCCTAGTACCGAGAAAAAGCTCCTGCAGGCTGGTGCGAACGAAGTTGTTTTGCCCGCCGCCATTGGCGGATTGCGCATCGCGCACCTCATCACGCGACCCGCGACGATGAAATTCCTCGGTGATAGTCGGGGAATTGTTGGTGAGGAACTTAAGCGGCTCGGTGTGGAAATTGATGAACTGCGCCTGCATCGACACACATTTCTCGTTGGGAAAAAAGTCCAGGAATTGCAGAACCTCGCCGAAGGAAATTTGCTCGTCCTGGCCATCCAGCGAGCCGATGGAACTATCCTGCAAAACGGCTTTCTCGAGGAATCGCTATGCGAGGGCGACGCAGTGATCATCGTAGGCCGGACGCATGCGTTACCGCCCATCCTGCGCACCGAGCTGGAGAAGGAAGAGCTGCTATAGCTCACCTATCCGGCAAAGCGCCGAATCGCACTCGCCACCGCCAGGAATTGCATTTCTCCGGATTCGGCTCGTTCTCGTAAGGTATTATCCGGCTCGTTGTGTTTCAAGTTTAGTTCGAGGCGGACTGTTTTGACCTTAATGCCAGAACAGCCCTCCGATCTATGTTGGTGGATTACGAGGCGCTGGCTAACTGCGCAGTGGAATGAGTGCGTGCAGTCGCTCTTCGCGCAGGTAAAGTCCACCCCACACCAAGATCGCGAAGTAAACCGGAAAGAGCGCGTGGGAGAAGAGCGGATCGCCAACGCGCACGTGCGTGGCGACGGCACCGCCGAGATAACCAGTCAACAAGATCGCGCCGAGAATGGCCGTGCGTGGAATTACATAGAGGACGACGCAAATCAGCACGACGATCCCGAGAGGGAAAATAACGCTCTCGGGATATCCGAGTTGAACCGTTGCTTTCACGACAAACTCCGGCTTCATCAATTTCATGACGCCGTCCATAAGCAGGAACAGCACGGGCAGCGCGCTCATGATGCGACCGGTCCAAAGTTTCCCTTTCGAGACGGGAGCTGTTTGAGTGGTCGAATGGCCTGAATGGGGGTTTTCACTCATAAAGTTTCCTTATTTGTTCAAGAGTATGCGAACGCCCGGTTCATTTCTGTACGGGAGGTGCGACGGTGATCATCCATGATACTCCGAAACGGTCGGCGACCATGCCGAAGCGCGATGAAAAAGGCGTTTGGCCCAACGGCACTTGCACCTGACCGCCTTCGGCCAGCGCGGCGAAATGCCGATCGGCCTGGGCATCGTCGGGCAAGGTGAGTGACAGCGAAAAGCCCTGAAAGCTCGGCTCTCCTTGGCATCGGCCGTCGGAAGCCATCACCGTGCTCTCGCCAATTCGCAAGCTTGCATGCATGACTTTATCATCAGCACCTTGCACGCACATGGCGGGATCGGGGCTGTCTTTGAAGCGCACGAGCGCCGTTACCTCGGCGCCAAGCGCATTGCGGTAGAACTCGACGGCCTCTTCGCAGCGGCCCTCGAACGACAGGTAAGGTTGAACAATACGATTATTATTTTTTGTGCTCATATTTTTATGAGTTTTTCGTTGTTTCAGGCATACAACGAACGAGGCAGGGTATTTAGGACATCGTTTTTTCGGCGCAGTCTTGGGGGTGGTCGGCGATCGCGTCTAAGATCCACTATGTGCCACATCTACAAATAAATTGCGCGAGACCGACAATGGTTTTTCTGGCCAGAGTATCCACACCCTTTTATTTACGATGTCGACCCTCCTCAGGGAATCGGTTGTCTGCGCGAGCCAAAGATTTCTTAACCGAGGCATTAAAGCCGTCAAGCAGATTGTTGCTTGTTAAGACGTGACCCTATGATTTTTTTGCCGAATAGAAGCTTTACACGTGCCCCCTATTGATCGATACTCCCGCCAGCGATACTTCATTGTGACGCTCGTTAGCCGATCGCAAACTGATCGACTCGGGGTAGGGCTCGATGCGTATCGATTCCATGCATTTCCGTTTCAAGCTAATGAACTCCGGGCTGGTCAGTTGTTCCGATCTTCGCGGCCGATCTAGAAACACCGGCACTTCGGCCTTTATTCGACCGGGCCGCTGACTCATGATCAAAATGCGATCGCTCAGCAAGATCGCCTCATCAATGTCGTGAGTGACAAAGACCACGGTCATCCCGAATTCTTGCCATAGCTCAAGCAGCATTTCTTGCATCTGCAACCGAGTCTGAGCGTCGAGCGCTGCGAACGGCTCATCCATCAAAAGAACCTCGGGTCGATTCACCAAAACGCGGGCCAAATTAACTCGCTGCTGCATTCCGCCGGAAAGCTGATCGGGATAATGGCGTCCGAATTCGGACAGCTGAACTCGACCTAAAATCTCAGCGGCGATCCGGCGCCTTTCTGTCTTCGGCTTCCGTCGCATCTTCGGGCCGAATTCGACATTTGCTTGGACGGTCTTCCACGGAAAGAGATTATGATGCTGGAACACGATTCCGCGAGATGAATCAGGTCGTTGAACCCGCCTGCTTGCGACCAGGATTTCTCCATCTACTATCGGAGTGAAACCGGCAATCGCACCCAACAGACTCGACTTACCGCAGCCAGAAGGACCTAAGAGAGCTACGAACTCTCCGCTCCGAATATCGGCAGATACATCCTGGACTGCATCGACCCGCTTGGAATCGATCGCGAAGGAAACGCTGACCTTTCGCACCTGAATCTCAGCTCCCTGATTCGTCATTTCATTTCTCCTCCTTTTCTGGCCCAAGGCATGAACTGCATCGCTATCCGCTTAATCAGCGCGCTGCTGACCATTCCTAACAGCCCGATCGAGATCATCCCAAGGACAATGTTTGGATAGTTTTGTAACGTGTACGATTCCCAAGTGTAATAGCCGATCCCAAATTGGCCGGAGACCATCTCCGCGGTCACCAAAGAAAACCATGCATTGCCCATCCCGATACTGAGACCGGTCACGATGGACGGTAACGCTCCAGGCACAATCACCTCCGAAAAAACCGAAAACGGAGACGCTCCCAAGGTTAACGAGGCGAACACCAGTCGCTGATCCACGTTCGTGACCCCATGGATGGTACTAAGCAGGATGGGAAAGAACGCACCAATGAAAGTGATGTAGATCATACTTTCTTCTGACGCAGGAAACATCAGCACTGCCAACGGAATCCAAGCAACTGCCGGAATTGGCCGTAACAATTCCAAAGGTGTCATCAAAAAGTCGCCAAGCAGCTTCGATCGACCGACTAGCAGTCCAGTCGTTACCGCCAGCACCGCGGCGATCCCGAATCCGGCGAAGGTACGAATAACACTGCTTTGTACGTGATTTTGGAATTTGGGAGACTGGATCAGCCGAATACCGGCCAAACCGACTGCACTCGGCGCAGGAACATTCTCGAAGTTTACTAGAAAGTGCCACTTCTGAACAGACGCGGTCTGCCAAAGGGTAATGCAGACCAAGATCGATAGAGTCCGGGCGATCAACGAACGTATCGACCGGCGAACTCGCCGATCGTTTGGATGAACGACGGTGCTTTCCGGTAAACCTTCCCGATCCAGAGCTTTTGCCGCGATGGTATTCAAGTCAGTACCAAAGGTTTAGATTTTTCCGGCCAGCCGAGCTCCAACCGCCTTTTGCGCATCCGGGTAATTCAATACGATTCCACCGCGTTTGGCTGCCCATGCGTCCGCATCGGTCTTTAAGAGGAACGCATCTAATCTGCCTCCCCCACTAACAAACCAGGCCTTATCAGCAAAAAGTTTGGTTCCGCTGGCACGATCGTGCACGTACACTACTCGGACTTTTTTCCCGTCCGCTTCGGCTTTGCTAGCCGCAGTAAGCGCGGCTTCTGGAGTGCTGTAGAGCCGTACCGTCGCTTCGCCTAGAATCCAGATCTGTCCTGCGAGCTTAATATCAGTAACCGGCGAATTGGTGTCTTCGGCGTTCTTGGTAAACGGTGCAGGCGCATAGTTTTTTAGCTGAGCTTCGTAGTCCAAGCCTTGCTCCTTGGCGGCTTCGCGGATGTATTTATCATTTACCAACGAGTTCACATCGAGCGGCCTATCTGTCTTTTTCAGCTCTCGAAGACTCTGTTCTGCCCGCCGGATTGCGTCGATGTACTCGGGCTTGAGCGTGTAATCACGTGTCTGAATCCCGGACGGCCCATGAAATGCATAGCAAATCTCCGCTTCTACCCCGGTCCACTCAGCCAATTTCTCAGACAATTCTTCCGGACGCTCTCGAATTAACCGACTCGCCTCGAGCGTCGCTCGCAGATAGGCAATCACCAGTTCGGGATATTTCTCCGCGAAATCCGACCGAACCTGGACTCCATGCGTCGTCGGTACACCGGCAGATGTTCCATCGTAGATTTTCCGCGCGATCCCGCGGAACGGAAAAAGCTCTCCAAACGGAACAAAATCCGCATGAGCATCAATTTGACCGGCTTTCAACGCCGAACCTGCTACCTCCGGCGCCTGAGTAATAATTGTCACGTCTCGTTCGGGATCCCAGTCCTGATCTCGAATGGCACGAAGCAACATTGCATGTGCCGTTGATCCAAACGGAACGGAAATGCGTTTCCCCTTTAACTCACTGAAGGATTGGATTTGCGACCCAATCGGTACGACTACCGCGTTCCCGGCACCCCGTACGCTTCCAGACAGAGTCGCAATATAATAAGTATGCACACCATTGTCGGCAGCCTGGAACGCCGATGCTCCGAGAACAGCCGGAAAATCGGCCATGTTGGTTATATCTAGCTTATTTGCCAGCAGCTCGCTGTTTGCCGGAGCCCCGCTGGTAAAGTTATGCCAGACAAGGTCGTACTTGACTCCTTGATATTTCCCGTCGTGCGGCAAATATTTTTCGAGCAGATGCAGTTCCCGGACTACCGCGCCACCGGCCGCACAATTGATGGTAGTGTCTTGGGTGCCGATTCCGATCCGAATCACCTGCTCGCTCCATCCCAAGGACGCACTGACCAAGAATGCCGCTACGATTATCGCAAACTTCCTCATGGATTTTATCCCTCTCGATCTGCCAGTTTGATTTCTTCGATTGCACGCTTTGCCGCCTTCTGAACACCTGTATCCGGATCACTTAGGGCAGCACTAAGCGCCTCTACTGCTGAATTGCCACCGATCCCGCCCAATGCCTGAGCGGCCGCGATCCGCACATCCGCGATTTCGTGGGTTAGAAACCCCGTCACGCGACTCGCCACCGGTGTGCTCAGCTTTCCCAAACCAATCAGGGCTTCCTTGACGACTTCCCATCGGTCATCCTCTAGAAGGATGACTAACATTTGCTCAGTCTGCTCGCTTGGGAATCGACTTAGACCGATTACCGTCTGAACTCTTACCTGCCACTCTTTGTCAGACGCCCCGGCGATCAAGTGCAGCACCACGCTCTGATCAAATTGACTCAACGCGTCGACGGCGATTCTCCGAATCTCTGTGTCCGGATCTGTTAGGGCCTCTTTAAATAATTCCCGAGTCGCATCGGACCGGAGATAGGAAAGAGCTAACAGAGCTTCTCGTCGTACCTCTGCGCTGGCATCCGTGGCCCTCCGGCTTAGTACCGAGAACGCCCGGGGAGTTCGGAACTCACGAAGCGCCAGGATAGCGGCAGCCCGGACCGAGGGTAGCCGATGCTCCGCACCTTCGATCAAAGGTGCAATTGCTACCGGCGTGCGAAACTCTCGCAGCGCTATCCAGGCGGCCGTAGCGACTTCGTTTTCTTCGTCCCCGATTCGTTCCAACAATGCTGGAATCGCTTCCGGCTCCCCCAATTCTTCCAATGCCTGAACAGTTAGTTTTCGGACGGTGGCATCCTTGTCCTGAAGGAGCGGCAAGATATCGCTTACCGACACCGTTGTTAGCAGTTCATCCAGTTCGGTCAGAGCGACCCGGCGAACATTCACATCGGCACTCTGCAAGCGGTCGAGCATCGGACTGAAACTATTCTGGTGCATTGTCTCAACGAACCAGGAACGGGATCTTGACGGTGATGGCGTTCGTTGGGCAGTCCACCTCGCAGGCGAGACAGTACCAGCAGTCATCAAATTTCATAAACGCCTTGCGATGCTCCGGCTGAATCGCCAGGCAATCTACCGGACATGACTCAACACAAACGTGACACCCGCTGATGCATTTCCCTTCGTCAACCACCACCGGCACATCAAATACCTTCGTGGTCTGCCGGTGGGGCGCCAGCCTGGCGGCTTCCGCCGCCGCCCTTTCAGTTTCGAACTTTAATTTGCCTGCAACGACCTTTTTCGTGGTGGTTTCCGGGTTCATGTTATTAGTGCTTAGTTGACTGCCTCGACCGCTGTTGATGCCACTCGCAGCCGGTGATAACCACGCAGCTCCTCTTCATCGAGCGTGACCACATACGGTTCCACCGGCCGCTTAAACAGTTGCATTTCACCCGTCTCGTTCCGTCTGAGATTGACGTGCACAAACCAATTCACATCGTCCATCTCCGGGTAATCCTGGCGGTAATGATAGAGCCCCCACCGGCTTTCCTCTCGAAACAGCGAGGCTCGCGCCGCCATCTCTGCACAATCGCGAATGAAAGCGCATTCTGCTGCCCGCATCAGATCATGCGGATCGGTTGCGCCGAGCTGCTCCAACTCTTCATGCGCCCGGAGAAAATACTCCAGTCCAACCTTCATCCGATTCGCGCTCTTCGGAGGTTGAAGGTAATCATTAACCTGCCGGCGCAGCTTGTACTCCAATAAATGCGGCGGGATGCCGGTAGGTCGGTCCAATGGTGCCATGATCCGTTGTCGCTCCGCCTGAACGGCGCCATCATCGAGCCCCGGCGTGCCGGCTTGCCCGATGTACTCTATCGCGTTGGCTGCACATATCTTCCCGTAGGTAAAGGCGCCAAGCATGTAACTGTGCGGCACCGATGCCATGTCGCCGGCGGTGTAAAGCCCTGGCACCGTCGTTTCACCGCGTTCGTTGATCCAAACCCCCGACGCACTATGCCCACTGCACAACCCAATCTCGGAAACTGCCATCTCGACCAGCTTCTCTCCGTACTCGGTTCCTCGACCAGCGTGAAAGCGGCCACGGCTCGGTCGCTCGGTCGTGTGCAGAATTCGCTCGATCTCACTGACGGTTTCAGGGGCCAAATGATTCATCTTCAGGAACACCGGTCCGTTCGGACCGGTGAGCTCTTTATAGAACTCCAGCATCATTTGACCGCTCCAATAGTCCGACAGCATGAATCGATGCCCTTTCGCGTTGACGGTGTATCCGCCGAATGGTCCGCTGACGTACGCGCAAGCCGGTCCGTTGTAGTCCTTCAACAAGGGGTTAATCTGGAAGCATTCAATGTTGGTTAGCTCGGCGCCCGCGTGATAGGCCATCGAATAGCCGTCACCCGCATTCGACGGGTTTTCGTAGGTCCCCATCAAGTATCCGGACGCTGGTAATCCCAGGCGTCCCGCGGCTCCGCAACAAAGAATCACGGTCTTTGCCCGAACGACTACAAGTTCCCCAGTTCTAACATTGAACCCGACGATTCCTGCTGCTCTGCCTTCGTCTAACAAAATCCGGGTCGCCATCACCCGATTTTCTGTTTTTACGCCCACCCTTCGAATCGCTCGAGTTAACAGTTTCTTGATGTCATAGCCTTCCGGCATGGGTAGGACATAACTCCCTTTGTGGTGAACCCGCTTGATGTCGTACTCGCCAGTAGCAGTCTTCTGAAACTTTACCCCCCATGATTCTAACTCTTGGATCATGGAGAAACTCTGTTGGGCATAAGCCAGGATTGCCCGCTGGTTAACGATTCCATCGTTCGCCATCGTGATTTCTTTCACATATTGTTCCGGCGTAGCGTGACCCGGGATCACCGCATTGTTAACTCCGTCCATGCCGAGGGCAATTGCACCGCTGCGCTTCACATTTGCCTTCTCCAACAACAGTACGGTTCCATCGGGTAGTCGCTCTTTGGCTTTGATTGCAGCGACGCTGCCGGCAGTGCCGCCTCCAATCACAAGTACGTCGGTTACAAGTTCTAAAGTAGATTCCATAACAGTATGACTCGATTTGTTAATACGATGCACTAGCACGAGCGGGTGCGAATGATAGGCTGCGGCGAAACGTCGAGCGAGTAGGGAGAAGGAGGAATAAAGACTCGCTGGAAGGAAAGCGGACGCTGCTCATGAGTCCAGGCAAAAATCTCCTGAACTAACCCGCAGGTCTTCGCTGGCAGACCCAGCGCACGTGCAACTTTTGCCGACAGCCTCTCTAACCGGACATTCTGCATTAGCCCGAGTGTTGGGGCGCCAAACTGCTCGGCAAAGATTCTCTTCAAATTCACGTTTTCAAAGGCATGCGTCGGCAACTCGAGCAACTTGCCAAAACGAGAGGCGCTCAGGTACATATCGCTCCGGCAGGTAAACTTTCCGCCGACATCAATTCGACGGGTGATCTCAACAAATTGCGACTCGTCTCCAAGCCGCGCGCGACAGGTGGTGTCCCCCTCAACGATCCGGCGGCTTAGCAACGAGGAATAGACCGGCAAGGGCTCGCCACTCCGCGGATCAACAAACCTGAAATGGTCAAGGAAACGGTAATGCCATAGATCGGTCGTGGGACGATTTGGGTCTGAGATGAATGTGCCGCGGCCATGCTCGCGGACGATCCATCCTTCGATGGCGAGCCGGTTCAGTGTTTTCTGAACCGTTCCGAGACTCATCTCGAGAACTTGGGCGAGCTGTTGTTCCGGGAGAATCTGATCACCGACCTTTAAGGATCCTCGGCGGATCAGATCAACGATCCCGTTGCTCAGCTGGATATGCTTGGGTAAGCCGGGCTGGGCCGCTTGCGCTACCGCCTCGATCAAGAGTTGGGGAGTAACGCGTTTACTCAACAACGAAGATATATCCAACAATTGGCTCATATTTGAAAGCTTAAGAGCTATATAGCTCTAGTTAGCATCGCCTGTGCCATCGGCTGACAATCATTTCTGCCCCCAAAGTTTACTTAGCTAACTCTCCTCTGACTATGCAACCAAGTGCGCAGAACCTGTCCTTCCCAGTGCTCCAAACATCGCTCTTTGGCAAAAAAGCCGCAGACGACACTTGTCCACCTCGTCAATTCCGCTGAGGTCACGACTTCGAGGTTCATTTCGAACGCTGCTGCTCATGTCGTCAGACATTAGATCACTCCGAAAATCTAAATGTCTATCGCTTTAATAGAGTATCCATTCCAATGCAACCGTTTTTTGTCCGAAATGAGCTACCCGCCACAGCGCGATCGCGAATGTCTTTTGTAGCACCGAGCCGAACACCCGCGCTAAAGTTCCTGCAAGGCATTCGAACTGAGAGTGAAGAATTTGCAGAACCCGGAACACCAAGTCTGGTATGGCGTGAGTTCAGCTCGGATTTGTCGGAATCTGCTTGCTGATGGAAGCAAGAGTCTGGCTTAATCACAGCGAATTTCCTGGAGGCAAGAAGTGATGTGATTTTTCGGTGTGATATCTCACTCAGTCGTTGGACTTACCGGCTCGTTGTCTTCCTGGCCCTTTTCTACTCAAGCAGCACAGCGGTTCGCGCCCAAGAAAGCAGTAAGACCGGTTATGACGACTCGGTGGTTGGTATCTCTTTCTTCGAAAAAAGCCCGCAAGAGTCGTTACGCGATCCCTTCTCTAAGGGAAACGTTGAACTTGAATTTCTTGGAGGCGGAGCGAGTTCCTCGTTGTATCCTGGCGCGCGTCGCCCCAAAATTACTTTCGTGGAGGGCGACGCGCGCGTCGGCCTGATAGTTTCTGACACTATTGGATGCAGTTTCTATCGCGGCAACTTCGAGATCCTGCTGGATGGCTTTGGTGCTGGAATAACCGACGGACCCGGGAACTGGCTGGTCGGTGGCCGCGTGTTCGGCCGCTATAATTTTACCCAGCCTGGAGCTCGCATTGTCCCTTACCTGCAGGTCTACGGGGGTGCGCTCGGCAACGACATCTATCGAGATCACACCCAAAAGATCATCGGCGGAGGCTTCGAATTTACTACCGGCGTAAGCTTGGGGGCGCGTCTCCTGATCAGCCGTCATTTTGGTCTCCTGCTCGAAGGCGGCTATCAGCACATTTCTAATGCAGACATTTACCCTCACAACGCCGGCCTAAATACGTTGGGTGCTCAGGCCGGGTTCTTTTACTTTTTCTGAGCCCGTCGTAGCCGGTCCGGATAAATCTGCCAGCATCGATTGTTCTTTCGAGCTTGAAGCAGAACCTTGCTTTCCGGAAAGATCGCTCCTTCTCCTCCTGCTTGTTATCGGTGTTTTCCGCTGCTCATTTAGGCGTGACCCTAATAGCGTGATATAGTTTGCGCATGAGGTTCGCTGCCCGCTAAATAAGCTCGGTGGACGGCATCAGTAACGATGGCAAGTAAAGCAATTTTAAAAGGCCGACTAAGAACGATTGGATTTTTAGTTCTCTCATTCCCCTTTGTGCCGCTCCTGGCTCAGGATGCCAATAGCCTTGTCGTACACGCCAAGCAACTTGAACATCGCGGACAAACGGACGCTGCCATCGTAGAGCTGAAAGAGGCCGATAATCTTTCCCCTGACAATCCACTGATCCAAAAAGTGCTGGCCCGCCAGTATATCGCCAAGGTTGATGATGTCGCAGACACGGCTGGTAAAAAGCAGTACGCTCAAATGGCCTTGGATCTCGCACAAAAGGCGCTCGATAAGTTGCCGCAGGATTCTGAGGCGCAGTTAGGCGCTGCGGCGGCTTATGGAAAATCGTGCGACTTCGTCGATTCCAAGACCAAAGTGGAGTATTCAAAGAAAATTTATGCCGAAGCCACCGTCGGCCTGCAGCTGGATCCGAGTAGTGATTTCGGCCACCTGATTCTGGCAAAGTGGAACTTAGGGATGGCGACAGTTAATCCCGTGGTCAAGGGAATGGCTCAGGTTTTGTACGGACAGCTCCCCGACGCATCCAAGGAAGCGGCCATTTATCATTTTAAGAAAGCCATCGAGTTAGCCCCTCAACGGATCATTCATCACGCCGAGTATGCACATGCGCTCGACCTCATGGGTGACAAAGAAGGCGCTCGCCTGCAATGGATGGAGGTCGCCGGGCTGAGGCCGATTTACGAGCAGGATCAGCGCTATCAGGCATCCGCTGCAAAACATCTCAGATAAGGTCTTCCAAAAAGGGACGGATCTTAACATTGGACATTTGCGTCTTCATCCTATACTCGCAGGGGATGCGGGCGCGGCATGCGCCCGATACCAAATCCCCTCGAGCCTTCTATACGCGACCAGCATAAAGCCGCGTCACTTGATTCTTTAGCCGCGACCCTTTGCATTTCTTGTTTCACTACAGAACGCTTTCGTCACAGTCGGGGTCGCGTCAGGTATTGGTGCCGGCGAATAGACTTTTCTTGATGCTCGCGTGAACACCCCAGTTGCCATCTACCACTTGTGTGACACCAAAGTCCACGGCAATGGAGATCAACGAGATCGCCTCATCTTCGCTGAGCTGCTGCGTTCGCATCAAGAAGTCTCTCACCTTGCGATAAGCGTCCCGCATCGCTAGATCGACTGCGGATTTCTTATAAATCTCGTGCTGCGCATCTGGGCCAAGTTGCGTGAGATATTGCGGATAGCTAAATCCATGCACCACCCATTGGTCATTGGTTTCAAGCAATGGTCAGTTTAGCTCGGTGAGAATCGTTCCTTCGAATTCGTTCTTTTTGTGCAGAATGATCTGAAATAGACCGGTCCAGGAGGATTCTATTGCGGTCCCACATAATTCGGAATCGCCTTGAGCAGCATGAGTATCACCCGCCGAGAGCAACGCTCCATCTACCGAGACCGGGTAGTACATCGTCCCCCCTTTTCCAATTCGCCAATCATCAATGTTCCCACCGGTATAATTAGGCGGAATCGAACTCACGATATCCACTTCCTTTGGCGCTAGGCCAAGCGTTCCAAAATGGGGACGGATTGGGACGCGTACGTTTTTCAGGATTCCTTCGTTTTTATGAACCTGAGTGGGATCAACAATCAGCCCGGGATAATCGTAGATTCAGTGTGTAACTCCGTTGGGGTCAGTCACCGGCCCCCAACGATAGTTGTAAAGCGGTCGGGCCCAGTCCCGCGATCCAGTCGGGTCCATTTCGAAAATTGTTACCACCTCGCGCGGCTTCGGATCTTCGATGAGGTCATGGTAATGGAAGCCCCAATTGGCTGCCAGATTCGTACCGAACGTCTTATTTTTATAGTCCGGGTTCGCACATGGGCGAGGATACATATCAGGATTCGGACTTCGAGGACATCTCCGGGCTCAGCATCTCGGACATAGATTGGACCAGTACAGATGTGCACACCTCCGCCGCCTCCAGCGCCAACCGGCGCATCAAGCGGGCCCGCGCCGCGCCGGTTCACGTTCTTTTTTTCTTTCGTCCAATGATAAACGCTCTCCGCGCCTGGGTCCTCGTAGAAACGGCCGGATAGGGAAAAGGTGGGTTCAAATTCCCGCGCCAACTTCCCGCAGACAATTCTTCGGACCCGGCGCTTTGATAAGACGCCGGAGGATAATGATGTAGCACCAGCCAAGGCAGACCGGTTTGGGTTCGCAGGCGATTTCCTTCGATCGACCAGGGATGATTGGTCTCATGGAATTCAGGGGGGGACTATTGCCCTCTCTTGAGTTGCGACGTCACGAATGTCCAGGCGAACCGTTAGAACTGAAAAGAACAGACATAACTATGAGCCGAACGGATTCGGACACACTTTCACCAGCCTACGATTGCCCCTTCTCCTCAAACTCCTCGCGGGTCCCAGGGCATAGCGCTTAGCCACACAATGTTATCAATTGTTGTTTCTCCAATGGGAGGCGTAATTGGGCCAGCAGTTGCTCGATCTCTCGAGAAAAGAGGGTCAGACGCGATTAACACAGGCTTTTCCTGTGTGTTGAACGAGGTTTAGAAGCGCCCCTTTTCTTGATAGCAACGGATCACATTTGTCCGCTTTATTGGACGCGCCAGGGAGACTACCCCATGAATCTCCTCCACTCGATCATTTTGTGCTATCTGCTGGCTACTATTTCTTCGCCGGGGTTGGACTTCCTTTTGGTGCTGGTTTCGCTTGCGGCTTAGGAGCAGGCGCCTTGGCTTGCGGCTGCGGCTTAGGAGCAGGCGCCTTGGCTTGCGGCTGCGGCTTAGGAGCAGGCGCCTTGGCTTGCGGTTGCGGCTTAGGAGCAGGCGCTTTGGCTTGCGGTTGCGGCTTAGGAGCAGGCGCTTT
>JBEEIB010000245.1:0-4891 GCA_041167675.1 Verrucomicrobiota bacterium | reverse complement strand
GAGGCCATTGTCGAGTTTCAACGTGCGGTCGAACAGGAAAAGGACAATGCCGAGACCTGGTCAGTCCTGGGACATGCATACGCGTTGTCAGGGAACCGTGCCGAAGCGCAAAAGATCCTGGATCATTTAAAAGACGTATCTGCGCATAGTTGGGTTGCGCCCTACAACAGCGCGGTCATTTATGAAGGCTTGGGAGACAAAGACCAGGCATTCGCCTTGCTCGATCAGGCCTACAAAGACCGGTCCTACTACCTGCCTACCTATCTGGCGACCGACGCTCGCATGGATAGCCTCCGCTCCGACCCGCGTTTTGTGCAACTCAATCGGCTCGTCGGACTACCTGAGTGACGCAAGTTGTCGGTTGCGCCCGTCGGTCGGGGTGCGGGTTGTGGGCAGGTGGTCGGCAACTCTTCCACAATCGATCAGGGAAGAGTGCGCCGTCATCCGCCCCGAGCACCACGCCAACCCAGCACAGCGCCCACTTGTGTACAACTAGGTCCCAGCTTCAGAACCACACAGTCGCGGTCCTAGTTTCATAACAGGTTGGCAGGCGGCATTCTAATCCGTGCGTGCGTCGCGCTCGCGAGGGCGAGAATCGCTCCGGCAAACAGCAGCGTGTCGGCAAAGTAGTTGATGCCCTCAACCTTGGCCGCGATGCTCGGATCGGATAGCTGCACGATCAGGATGGGCCCATAGATGAACAAGACCAGCAGCAAAATCCAGGTACCAAGATAAGTCGCGGCCATGCGGGTCTTCCTGGCCAGCAGAATGCTTGCCCCAGCAACGAGAAGAATTGCGCCGGTCAGGTAGCCAATGAGCAGGCGCCCGGGAATCCACGCGGGCGTCAGTTTTTCGAGCGGGACTCCGGGGCAATTGGCCGGGTTTAGAAAATGCTCAAGGCCAAAAAATATAGCGGCGATGGCGATTAAAACGCGGCCGACGGTAATGAGCTTGCTTTTGGCTGGCCCGCATATCGAGTTTCCCGCAAGAGCCCAGGCTCCGCCCGCGAAGGACATTTCGCGAATGACAATTACCCAGGCAATCCGGTCTCTTGGGTTGGCGACGACTCGCGGGATATGCACCATGCCCACAAAAAGAAACATCATGATCCCGAAGAGCAGGCCGGACCAGTACACCAGCGTTTTTGTAGCAATGCTCAAGGACGCGGACAGCAGCGCAAAGCCGACGAAATACGCCCAAAACAAACGCCATGGCATGTATGAGGGCACGCCGAGCATGATGAATTTTGCGCCAGAGAGATGCTCGGCGCCGAAGACCGCCAAGGGGATGGCGAAACACAAATTGGTTAAGGCTACAATCTTGTCGAGGCCGCTGGCCCGCGCGATATCGGTCTTGGCAGCCAACAGGGCAACAAGGAAAAGGAGAATACCTGCGCCGCACATCGAAAGCACCGCGGGAGAGATCTCTAAAAACGTGGCGAGAATGGTTGTGTGCATGTGGACGGGAAGCGCAGGCTTGCGTGCTCTATCTGGGGCACGTTTTCCCAGTCAATACAGCATCAAATTTTACAACGAAGAGTAGGTCGGGATATTTTTTTGCGAAGCTGGACAGACGCCCGACCTGAATCCTACCATGGGCTGCTTTCTCGTCCAATTATTTACCTCAGAATGTGTACCGCCGATGGCTGGATTGGCTGGACCTAAGGAGCCGCCAACTCATCTGGTTTCTCCGCAAACCTTCCGTGACCCCGATTGGGGAAGGGTTGCCCGTCAACCGAGTGCTATGGCGCACGCAGCGTATCGACCGAGCCGACTTACGGTACTCATAGCTGCGGGCGGCAATTTCGACGACTCGTTCTATTAAAAGCATCCGCGGAACAGAAGGACACTACCGAGGACGTTTCCCGACCAAGTGTTTGGGTCGGAAGCGGAAGCCTGTCCACGTTTCGTCTATCGAAATCTGTGCGACGCTATCAAACCCGCCTGCGAATACCGGCTCCCATCCGCTATCTCGCGATAGATCAGACTTCACGGCACTCGACTTCTTTGGATATGCAAACCATAACAAACCGTCGTCCACGACAGCGCTGAGCACGGTCGGTGCCACAGCCTGCACATCGGCTTTGCAGCGCACGAACGCGATTACACAGTCCACTCTGTTGTTTGAGGCCTTTAACAGCTTGATCCCATCGGACCAGCTCGAGCGAAGTAAAGCGAAATCCGAGGGCGCGTCTCTAATCAGCACTTTCATTCCGGGCTTGATTCCCAATTTTCGCGCGAGTTTCATCATGGTTGTCGTCCTTGGAGGCCACCGGATTTTGAAAAAAAAATGAAACAGGCGCTGATCACTTGGTTGATAGTACAAATTGATTGCCATCTACATCCTGGAACTTCGCGAACTGTCCCCACGGTTGCTTCGTGGGCGGAGCTGTGAACACCACGCCCCGAGCCGCCAACTCTTGATGAGTGCGATCGATGTCGTCCGTCGTAAACGTCACGTTCGAAAAAGTGCCGATTCGATTTTCGTGGCCGGGAGGCGTGAACAGAACCACCTTGGTCTCGCTGCCCGGAATTCGCAGTTCTATCCAGCGTTGTTTCGCGTCAAACGGCTGGTCGGTCAAGATTTGGAATCCTAGCTTCTCGCTGTAGAAGGCAAGCGCTTGTTCCGGATCTCGAACCGGAATGCTCACAAATTTTATTGCCCTGATCATAAACTCCCCCCTAACAAGATGCAGTGTAGGCGACGAAAGAGCGCGCTGCAAAGCAAAATCCACCAACTATAGTAAAATCAACTGTAGTATGTATACCTATAGCGGAGGTGATTGTGCACGTTTTCGTGGACAGTTACATACTGGACGTACTTATGCGCGATCTCACCGAGCATGAAAAACGACCATCGGCGTTTCTTGTCTATCTACATGTGTGGAGACGAAGCGTGGGCGCAGCTCATAAAGTCGCATCGTTGAGCCACCAAGAGATGGCGGAGGGCACGGGATTGTCGAAGTCCGCGGTGCAAGGAGCGGTGAAACTTCTCAAGAGGCGAAAGCTGCTCTCGGCCTCGCTGAAGAATCCGACTGCTACCCCGATCTATCGAATTGAACGCCCCTGGACTCGACGTAAGCAAAGCTGAAGAGCGGGTTTCAACAGCACGGGCATCACCTATATTCTAGAGAGAAGCAAAGGTTCAGGGCGGTTTGTCGGCGAACAGGAAGTAATGGGGCGAAATCGGGTTTGCCGGGATTACGTCTGGATGCCCCGTGACTCGCCCGAGAAAATGCCGCGAGGCTTGGTTCGATAAACGAGCGCGGTCGGACCCAGCGGCGGATCAATGCGTGCCGACAATGTGGGATCGTCCACATGGAAAACGACCGCTAGCTATTCGTTGGAGCAGCCGAGCAGTTATGCGTGCGCCGCGGCGGTGGCGGGCAGGGTGAACTGAAAAGTCGCACCGCTGCCGGGGACACCCGTGGCCCACAATTGACCGCCATGCGACTCGATGATCGACCGGCTAATGGGAAGCCCCATGCCAGTCCCGTTATCCTTGGTCGTAAAGAATGCTTTGAAGATTTTATCCGCCTGCTCCGGGCGCAATCCCACACCGTTGTCGCTGACCGAGACCCGCACCTGACCGTGTTCGACTTGCGACGTGATAGCGAGCTCACCTTCGCGGGTGGTTTCCTTCATGGCATCGATGCCGTTGAGCATGAGGTTCATGAAAACTTGTTGCAGTTGCACACGGTCTGCCATGACTTTGGGAAGATCATCAGCCAGCTCGATTCGGATTGAAATTGAGTAGCGGTTTGCTTCGCTGCGCAGTAGCACAATCATTTCTCGTATGAGTTCATTTACATCAACCAACTCTCGCTGCAGAGCTTCCTTTTTGAATAGCGAGCTGATTCTGCTCATGATGTCAGCCGCGCGAGTAACATCTTTGACTATTCTTGCCGCCGCTTCGCGCCCCTCTGCGAGGTCGGGCTCGTCACGACCCAGCCAACGTAAACAAGTTTTCGCGTTTGTTATGGCTGCGGAAATTGGCTGCCTGATTTCGTGTGCCAATGATGCCGTCAACTCGCCCATCGTGGTCACCCGGCTTAAGTGCGCAAGATCAGCCTGTAGCTGGCGCAATCTCTCGCGCTCTTCATCTGCGTGCTTGCGTTCGGTCACGTCTATCGATGTACCGACGTATTCCAGGAGATCGCCGGATATGCTGCGAACGGGGTGACCCGTCGAGCGGACGTACTTAATGGCTCCGCCTGGAAGAATGATTCGGAAATCCACGTCAAAGTCGGAGCCTTCGTGCGGTCTTTCAAGAAACACTTCTCTGCGTATTCTCTCGCGATCCTCTGGATGAATGCGCTGGTAAAACGCTTCGTCTGACGGTATCCCTCGTTCCGGATCGAAGCCAAATAGCCGGTAATTCTCCTGTGACCAGTAGACGCTCTGTCTAGTAGCCGCGTTCCATGCCCAACTGCCTGTACGGCTCAATCTCTGTGCATCAGTTAAGTAACTCTCGTTCCGCCGCAACGCTTCTTCCGCCTGTTTTGCTGCGGTGACGTCCATCGCGGTCCCGACAAATTCTACGAGGTCGTCCGAGTCGTTCAAGATAGGACGGCCGGTGGTGTGGAGGTACTTGATCGTTCCGTCCGGAAGAACGATGCGGTAGTCCACTTGAAAGTCGGTTTTCTCAATTTCGGCTTTTTGAAAAAGTTCGCCAACCCTTGTGCGATCTTCGGGATGGAACTTACTAAAAAAGAATTCCGTGTTGGACGGGTCCTCATCAGGCCGAATGTCATGTATCCGATAAATTTCCGGAGAGACTGTGACTTTCCCCGATGCAAGCTCATGTCGCCAACTGCCGGTGTGGCTTAGCTTCTGCGCTTCAAGCAAAGATTCTTCACTGCGGCGCAGATTTTTTTCCACGCGCTTGCGTT
>JBEEIB010000244.1:0-4703 GCA_041167675.1 Verrucomicrobiota bacterium | reverse complement strand
TTTCCGGCTTGTTAGCGGCCAAAGCGAGCGTGCTTCCCATAATCACCAGACCCATAATCAGCAAACTGCCGAGGGCAAGCTTGTGACTTCTTGGAGCCGAGTTCTTGATTTGCGACATTCTCTTCCCTCCTTCAAGTACGTAGTTCTCTTCCGTTCATATTGCGATTCGCCGATTTCTTTGTTCAATCTCACGCCGTCGTGTTAATGCAAAATCGTCGAATGCGAAGGCGCCTGAGCGGGCAACGTAGTTGCGCTTCTGCAGGTTTCAGTTAGCCGCTATTTCCCTTGCTGCGTTCGGTGCTGTGCTGGCACGCGTTCCTGACTGTCCATGGTTTGTTGACTGATTCTCTTTTCGTAATCGGACTCGACCACCCTGCTGCCATCCGGGTTGCCTGCGTCAAACAATGTCGTAAGGAAGTAACGATTCCCGTATTTGTTGAAAATTAATTCGTTCTTGCCTGGTGTGTTGTGGGTTTGTGCCTCTAGGACTTGGAAAAGAGCGGATGTAGACCCGTCCGCGCTGATGATTTCCATAACGGCCTGATTGGAGTCGTCGAGCATGTGGATGCGGTATTTGCCGGCGGGAAGTTTGGCGTTGCCGACATGGAAATGGAATGGAATGTTGACTTCAAGGTCTCCGATGATCTGCGCCTTTGCTTCGCCCGGATAAATCGTTAATGCAAAAACTAAGGCGATGAGTAACGACAGAACGTGATGGTGTCTTGTCGTCTTGTGACTTGCAGTGGCCTTGTCGATGGATTCGGTGAACATAGTTTTTCTCCTCATTTCTGTCGCCAGCAAAAAGAATCTGTAACGTCAAGCGACACCACTCAAGTACGCAAGGCGGCTGCCAAAGATGTCTTGTGCGGAAGTGACTGAATGTAGATGGGGAACGCAACCAACAACTGGTATGGGATGCCAGCCTGCTAAACACGACGTCCGCATGCCGACAGGCTCAGTGAGGTTATGTACTTGACGGTGTATCAAACGACTTCGAATTCAAGTCGGCTAAAGATGAAAGCGCCGCCGCGTGCGACGACTAACTCATGAGGATTGTCAATCGATTGAGGGATCGACCCTTGCATCATTGCAAATCTGTTACGCAAGGAGGACGTCCCTGCTGGTGCGTGAGATGCCCAGCTTTTACATCCGGAAGTAAAGCGTAGACCCTCTTAATCCCCAATCGCGCAGCGGCCCGCTTCGGCCCGGCGACAACCCACCTAGTTTGCTCAAGAATCTTGCGAATGTGGTTGAAACGAAGAGACGAAGAACCCCACTCTTATTTGTCCTTAACTGACGAAGACTCCGAAGAGCTGTTTAGAGTTCTCGCGCTGTTAGATCCTTATCTTTAGTCGTGTGAGATTTCTAATCGCAACCGTACTTTCGCCCAGATTGCCGACGTCGGTCTAAGGTGCGTGGCGTCAAACGCGGGCTAGGAAGGGCACTGCCCTTGATTTAGAGCGCGTCAAAAAGTGTTCGAGTTGGCAAAACAATTGCGCGCAACATTCCTGTTCCATCGCATGCTAAGTAGCTTAGCGGGACGATGAAAGACGAGGGGGGAATACCGATGCCCGAACCAAATGGGTTCAAGTCTGCTATTGAAGGGGATAATTGGGCGAGTGAACAGCCAGGAAGCAAATCTGCAGTAGAAGGCCTGTCGAGACGTACTTTTTTGGGGGTGGGTTCGGCTACTCTAGCGACCGCGGCATTGGCCTCTGTGGCGGTTAACGCCCAGGAGACAGCTGACACCGAAAAAGCAGACCACGATCACTCTGCAAGTAATCCGGGCCCGGAAAACAAACCCCTCTTGGATGAAAATCCAAATTCAAATCTTCCGCCGCCGACCGATCACGGACACATCGAACCGATATGGTACTCCTTCGATCTAACTACCAAACGTGTCGAAGAGGGCGGTTGGACCAACGAAGTAACACAAAAGGTCTTGCCACCTTCAAAAGACCTCGCAGGCGTCAGAATGCGGCTTACGGCCGGCAGCTTTCGGGAACTGCATTGGCACACCGCCGACGAGTGGGCCATTATGCTGTACGGAAATGCTCGCGTGACTTGCTTTAACCCCGATGGAACCATGTTCGTCGGCGATGTTGGAAAAGGTGATCTCTGGTATTTTCCGGCGGGATTTCCTCACTCGATCCAAGGGCTGGAACCGGATGGTTGTGAATTTATTCTGGTATTCGATCAAGGTTCGTTTTCTGAAGATAACACCTTCCTTCTTTCTGACTGGGTGCGGCGCACGCCGCCGTCAGTGTTATCGAAGAATTTTGGGCTGCCGGCGAGCGCACTTAAAAACTTGCCGACTAAGAGTTTGTACATCTTTGCTGCGGACTTGCCCGCCTCTTTGGCACAGGACAAGGGTGCGATTGGTGGGCATCGCGTCGAATCCCCCTACCAATACACTTTCAAGATGTCGACTATGGCCCCCACGCTGCAAACAAGGGGCGGCGAAGCACGCGTGGTTGATTCACGCAACTTCCTGGCGTCAAAAAATATCGCTGCAGCCTTGGTCACCGTTAAGCCAGGCGGTATGCGCGAACTGCATTGGCATCCTAATGCTTCTGAATGGCAGTACTACCTTGCCGGTAAGGCGCGCATGACAGTCTTTACAAGCGAAGGAGCGCGCACGATGGACTTCAACGCTAATGACGTCGGTTTTGTGCCCGCCGTCGCGGGTCACTACGTTGAAAACAGCGGCAATTCGGACCTGGTGTTTCTCGAAATGTTCAAGGCCAGTGAGTATATGAACTTTTCGCTGAACAACTGGCTTAGGCGCCTGCCTCCCGAGGCGGTCACGTCGCATTTGAACCTGGACGCGGACACCATAAGTAAAATTCCTGCAGAAGCGCTCGACATTCTCCCTGGCTAGCGTCATGGTAAATACGCAATGCTCATCTAGTGTCCGCAGCTCGCAGCCTGTGTGTACTCTGCTAGAGCGGAACGTTGCAATGGTTCTTTGCGTTGGTGATCTAGATAGCTTCCGGCTTGTCGACGATCCGCGAGCTATCAAAAGCGGTGGTTAGGGTTCGTCTCGTCGCGACGAAGACCCTAAATTCTTTTTATAGATCCAAAAAACGTGAGGTCAATTATACTGCGAGCAAAGCAGCCACTATGGCCACTTCTGCACCCGTCACGATACCCACCGAGCCAATTGGCAGCATCCCGAGGCCCGTTGATCTCATCGAAAGAATCGCAAAGGGCGACGGCGATGATTCTAGCCTCGACCCTCTCTATGAAGTTGCAATTCGAGACACCATCGAGCGGTTTGAAGCCACAGGCTCACCGGTTGTTACCGACGGCGAACAGAGGAAGTATCACAATTTCTGTACGTACTGCGTGTATGGGCTTCCGAACACTGCTCCGGATGGCTTCATAATTCCGTTCTCGGACGGTCATACGCGCCGCCTGTCGCGGCTTACAAGCGGCCCTTTCCGTTACAGGCGGTACGCCGACTGTTACCTGGACGTGGCCATGCGCTACGCGCACGTGCCGGTCAAGCAGGCGGTGATATCGCCATCGGCCCTCAGTCTGATGTACCCGGCTCAGAGCATTTGGGATTATTCGCGCGAACAATTCATCGCCGATCTGCTGAACGAACATGAAACCGAAATACGGCGCTGCTTGAAAAAAGGGGCCCATAAGGTTCAAGTGGACTTCACTGAAGGACGGCTGGCCGTGAAGATCGATCCCTCTGGGAGTCTCCTTAACAGCTTCATTGACTTAAACAACCTTGCGCTGTCGCGTTTCTCGCCGGAGGAGCGCAGGCGCATCGGGGTGCATACCTGCCCGGGAAACGATTTCGATTCGACGCACAGCGCGGATGTCGATTACGCGGAGTTGCTGCCCAGCTTGTTTGAGTTGAAGGCCTGCAATTTCTACATCGCGATGGCGGGTGAGCGGGACCGCCGCCACGCTCTGAAAATCATTCGCAAATGTCGGAAAGCGGATCAGCGGGTTTTCGTGGGCGTCACCGCTCCAGCCGACCCACGCATCGAAACCCCGGAAGAAGTGCGGGACAGGGTACTTGAAGCTTCTGAGTACATTCCAGTCGAGCACCTCGGTACTACCGATGACTGCGGGTTCTCGCCCTTCAGCGATGACACTTCGACGAGCCGTGAAACTGCCTTTGCCAAGATCCGGGCGCGTGTGCTGGGCACGAAACTCGCGGAGAACCTTATCGGCGGTGAATTGTGACCACCAAGGGCGACGAAAAAGATCTACTGCGATCGGTTGTTCTGCAGAATGCTGCGAGCATTCTTACCGTCCGTCGGCGTGCCGAGCGGCGAAGCGAAGCGTACTTGGCGGAAGCTCAAAGGCTCAGTCATACGGGGAGTTTCGGCTGGAGAGTCTCGACCGGCGAGATCATCTGGTCCGAGGAAACCTTTCGAATCTTCCAATACGACCGAACGACGATACCCAACGTCGAACTTATTTTCCAACGGGTCCATGCGGAAGACGTGGCCTTGGTGACACAAACAATCGAGCGCGCGTCGCAGGATGGAAAGGACTTTGAGCATGAATTTCGCTTGGTGATGCCGGATGGCGCGGTCAAACATGTCCATGTGGTCGCTCGTGCGGAAAGAGATGAGTCGGGTGAGTTCGAGTTTGTTGGAGCGGTGATGGACACCACCAAGAGCAAGCGCGTGGAGAAAAAGCTGCGCCGCAGTGAAGAATCTTTGCTTGAGGCGCAG
>JBEEIB010000243.1:0-2987 GCA_041167675.1 Verrucomicrobiota bacterium | reverse complement strand
CACCAAGAAAACATTCTTTAATATTTCGACCGCACCGCTCGCCGTGATGAAGGCGCAACGCGAGTTGAAGAAGGATCCGAAGCGAGCCGTGGAGATGATAGAGAAGGTGCTGGAAGATGAGCCTTATAATCGGCAGGCGAACCTTGTCCTGAAGGAGGCGGCTGTGTCCGCGGGTTGGCCCGATATCGGCGTGTTCGCTCTGCGCACGCTGCTCGAGGAGCATCCGCGCGACGTGAAGCTGTTGCACGAGCTTGGACGTTTGTATCACGACATGGGTCTGAGTAATGAGGAGGTCGAAGTTTACAACCGGATTATCGACATCGAACCGCTCGATACTGAAGCCTTGAAAATGGGAAAGGACGCTTCAGCCCGCGCTTCCATGACGAGCGGAGGCTGGACCCAGGCGGAAAGCTACCGGGATCTGATTAAGGATAAGGGTCTGGCCGAATCACTCGAGCAACAAGGGCGGATGAAATCAACCGGTGAATCGCTGGATCAGGAGATAGCGGAGACATTCGAGCGCCATCAAGCGGAGCCGCAGAATGTGGACCTCGCGCGAAAGCTGGGAGCACTCAACGAAGACAAGGGGGACGTAGAGTCGGCCATTGCCTGGTATCAATACGCCGTTGAACTAACGAATGGCACCGATCCAGGATTGACGCGCAAGGTTTCTGATTTGAAGATGCGCCAATCCGACCAGGCCATCACGGAGCTGGAAGAATTTTTGGCCCAACATGGACCGGAGAGCGAGGATTATGCGAAACGCGCAGAAGAGTTAACCCAGGCACGAAAAACTCGTGCCGAACTCCTGGTCGAGGACTCGCGCAAGCGGATGGAGCGGAACCCGACTGATTTGCAACTGAGATTTGAGCTGGGCGAGCAGCTGGTGGTGGCCGGCCTCTATCGAGAGGCGCTGCCGGAGTTGCAGCGCGCCCGCCAGAATCCTAACGCGCGTCTGAAGGCAATGAATCTGCTTGGGCGCTGTTACCGCGAGCTTGGCATGATGGATCTGGCTATGAAACAACTGGAGGAAGCTTCGCGCGAAATCGGTTCGATGGACGCGATGAAGAAGGAAATCGTTTACAATCTGGGATTGGTTTACGAACAGGTAGGCGAACGGGAGAAATCCCTCACCTGCATGAAACAGATTTACGAGGCGGACTACGGTTACAAGGATGTAGCCGAGCGCGTCGAGAGCTCCTATCGGCAGGGCGTTTCGCCCGCCTAACCGAGGCACTTTTTGCCGCGCCACCCGGGGTGCCGCTTTTTTTGGCTTCCCAAGTGAAGGAACCCCATCTCTTCACGTCCAAGAAGACACGAAGATGCGAATCCCAAATGCCGGGACCTCCGGTAAACTCAAACCAATTATTTATTTATGAAAACCAAAATAACCCTGATTACTCGCGGTAGCATTACCGCTATCTGTATTGCTTCTGCCTGTCTGACCGGCACGACTTCGGCGCAAAACCCGCGCCAATACCCACCCATCAAGTCGCAACAGACAGACGATCAAAAGGCAAAGCCAACCGCCTCTCCCGCCAATGGGGCTAAGAAATCCACCTTAAGTGCCAAGGACAAACGTTTCATGAACGAGGCGGCCAAGGGCGGGATGATGGAGGTCGAATGGGGTAAGCTTGCGGCCCAAAATGGGAACCACGCCGACGTCAAAAAATTCGGGAACCGGATGGTGACCGATCATTCCAAGGCTAACGAAGAATTGACGACTTTGGCCAGGGAAGAAAACGTGCAGCTGCCTGCCTCAAAAGCACCCGGCAAATGGAAGAACGACAAGGATTACATCGACATGATGGTCAAAGACCATGAGAAAGACCTCGCCGAATTTCAGGCCGAGGCCAGGGACGGGAGCGACGCCGACCTGAAGAAGTTTGCGAACAAGACTTCCAAAGTCGTTGAGAAACACCTGCAGATGGCCAGGGAGATTCAGGGCAAGCTGAAATAACAACGTTTTGTCTCTGGTTTCGAGAGCGGCGCGTCTTTCCGGCGCGCCGCTTTTCTTGTGACGAGCAAGCCGGCGCACCGGCGGAGAAGAACCGGCTTGCTTTTTTCAGAGCGAGCCAGCGGAATCGGTCCCGGCAGAATGCGTAAGACAAAAATCATCTGCACGCTTGGTCCGGCCACGGAGTCGGCCGAAATGCTGACCCGTCTGGTCGAGGCAGGAGCGGATCTGTTCCGGCTGAATATGAGTCATGCCGAACACAAATGGGTACGGGAAATTGTTCCGCGGATCCGACAGATCGCCGAAAATGTGTCCCGCCCGGTGGGCATCCTTCTCGACACCCAGGGGCCGGCCATTCGGACGGGCGATCTCCCGACCAACCTCAAGTTAAACCCGGGCGATATTGTCGAGTTCACGGTGCGGGGCGCGAAGAGCGAGGAGAAATATTCGGTCGATGTGAACTACGAAGGACTGGTCAGCGACATTAATGTCGGCGACACCGTCCTGGTCGACAACGGCATGATGCGTCTGGAGGTCTTGGAGAAAAAAAGAAATCGCATTCGCTGCCGCGTCATGACTCCAGGAACGCTCGGCTCGAGGCGTCACATCAATCTGCCGGGTGTGCGCGTTAATTTGCCGCCGCTGACCGAGAAAGACCTGGCTGATGTAGCCCTTGGCGCGGAGTTGGGCGTCGATTTTGTGGCTCTCAGCTTTGTGCGCGAGGCGAGCGATATCGGTGAGCTGCGCCGCGTCTTGAAAGCAAAAAAGAGCAAGGCTTTAATCATGGCGAAGATCGAAGATCAGTCGGCTGTTCACTCGATCGCCGAAATTATTCGCGCGGCCGACGCCATTATGGTCGCACGCGGCGACCTCGGAATCGAGTGTCCGATGGAAGAGCTGCCCATCATTCAGCGGCGCATCGTGAAGATGAGCATTCGGCTCGGGAAACCGGTGGTGGTCGCGACGCACATGCTTGAGTCGATGATCTCGAATCCGATGCCGACACGGGCCGAGATCACGGACGTGGCCA
>JBEEIB010000242.1:0-2763 GCA_041167675.1 Verrucomicrobiota bacterium | reverse complement strand
CGCCCTGGGGCGGGACAGAAGCATTGCTCAGCACTAATCCTATCGCTATCGCCATCCCCGGTTCGCGGCATCCTGCCATCGTGCTTGACATGGCCACCACCAACACCGCTTTGGGCAAAATCAGGCTGATGGCGCAACGCAATGAATCCATTCCGGAAGGCTGGATGATCGACCGGCAAGGTAAGCCGTTGACCGATCCTAAGCGTGCCAGTGAAGGGTTCCTCGTCCCGGTCGGAGGCCCAAAAGGATATGGACTGGCTTTAATGTTTGGTTTGCTCGCTGGGACTCTGAACGGCGCGGCGTTTGGCCGGGACGTGGTGAACTATACAAAAGATACCAAAACCCCCAGCAATAGCGGGCAGGCCATCGTGGCCTTGAATATCGCTGGGTTCGCGGATGTACAGACCTTCAAGGAAAAGGTCGACGATGTCTGGGACATGATGAAGTCCTCTCCAACTTTGCCCGGCTTCGATGAGGTCCGTCTCCCTGGAGAACGCTCGGGGAAACTTTATGAGGAAAGAGTTGCCAATGGCGTTCCAATAGGCCCGGAGCTTCGCAAGGTTCTCGATGAGCTGGCCGGTCGTTTGAAAATTGAGAGATTGAACTAGGAAAGGTTCGCAATTAACGCTGTTAATTTTTCGTACGATTTGTTTCGAACATGACTGCCGATGAGTGGTTCGAATTTCGATACCTCTGCAAACGTGCCCGGATTCGTAGTCATAAAAGATTAGGAGATCACCGAAATGCAGCACGATCTGTCTGGTGTCCGCACGGTCGATGTACACGCGCATTTATTCCCGCTGTCTTATCTCGACGTGCTCGCCGAAGACGGACCCCGCTTCAACGTCGAATATCGCGCGGCTGACGAAGGGTTTTACATCAAGACGGAAGTCCGTTTCCAGGGACCTTTGCCCTACCGTATCGTGGACGTCGAGAAACGTATCGAAGACATGGACGCACAAGGCACCATGGTGCAGGCCATGTCGCTGACCGGGCCGATGGCGCATTGGGGCGACGAAGAGGTCTCCCACAAACTGTCGCGCGCCTGGAACGACGGTGCCAGTGCCGCCCATTTGCAATATCCTACCCGGCTGTTCGGACTCCTTACGCTTCCGATGCTGTTCCCGGATCGCGCGATCGACGAACTGAATCGCGCTAGTAAATTGCCCGGAATGCGGGGCGTTTATATGGGCACCAACATAAACCATCGCGATCTCGACGATCCTTTATTCGATCCGATATTTGCCCGTATCGAGGCCTTGGATCTTCCCGTTTTCCTGCATCCGCTGCAGGTAGTTGGCGGACCTCGCACCGCGCCGTGGAATCTTTCCAATATCCTGAGCTTCCCTTTCGACACCGCCATCGCAGCTTGCCACCTTATTTTCGGCGGCGTCCTGGATCGTCACCCTAAGCTTCAGGTCACTCTGCCGCACGGCGGGGGCGTACTGCTAATGCTGATGGGGCGGATTGACCATGGTGCGAAGGTACGGCCGGAAATCCAAAAACTCGGCTTGCCCCAGGTCCCGAGCAAATATTTGCAGCGGTTCACGTTTGACACCATCGTTCACTCAAAATCCGTGATGGAGTTCGTGATTAGCGAGGTCGGTGCCGAGCGGATCATGATCGGAAGCGACTATTGCCTCGACATGGGATACGACCAACCGGTGCATGTCCTTGATGAGGTAAATATGACCAGCGCACAGCGGAAGCTAATCTTAGGCGATAACGCCGCGCGGCTGCTCAAATTGTAAGCCTTCAGCCCAAGCGGCTCTCGTGTGGTCGGTGCAAGCTGACTCATACGGTTGGTAACAGGTCGTTAGTGCAGTTTCCCCCCGCGGCTGTTTAGCCGAAATCACATATTTTCATTTGCGGGTGCAAAATTTTGAATAATTTCTGTTGACTGTTAACAGTTGACAATATAGTGTGCGCCCCAACGGTAGCGTCCGCCACTACTGCGTGGAGGCAATCAATGCTTTTTGCGAATTTCAAAGCAATTGCTTGGGGTTTGTTTGTTGTGGTCCTGATGTTGGGAATGACGGGGCTCTTCTCCGGTCCGATCTATGCGCAAGTTGCCGGAGCCACCCTGAATGGCACGGTATCGGACGTATCTGGGGCTGGGGTGCCTAATGCGAGCGTTTCAATCAAGAATACCGCGACCGGAGTCGAGCGCAACGTTACTACCGACTCGGACGGGTTTTACAGCGCCCCGAACTTATTGCCCGGAACTTATGAAGTCACAATTTCGGCCACAGGATTTTCTACCGCGGTGCAGACGGGGCTGACATTAACGGTGGGCGCGGTACAAGCCCTCAATATTCCGTTGAAGATTGGCCACACCACGGAAAAAGTAGAAGTCGTCGCGATAGCGCCCGACGTGCAACTCGCTTCATCGGCATTGAGCGCCGAGGTCGATTCCACGACGGAGCGCGAACTACCTTTGAATGGCCGCGACTGGACGCAACTCGCCACGCTCCAGCCGGGAGTAACTGGCGTCCGAGTCGAGGCGGGCGCCAGCAATCGTGGCAATAGAGGTTACGGAACTCTGCTGTCCATCTCCGGCCATCAACCGTTCGAGAACAATTACCGACTTAACGGGGTCAGCATCAATGATTATTCGAATGGGTCGCCCGGGAGCTCGCTCGGCGTCAACCTGGGTGTGGATGCAGTTCAGGAGTTTTCAGTCCTGACCAGCAACTATACAGCGGAGTATGGCCGGGCCTCCGGCGGGGTCATCAACGGGATCACCAAGTCCGGGACCAACGG
>JBEEIB010000241.1:0-2999 GCA_041167675.1 Verrucomicrobiota bacterium | reverse complement strand
CACATGCGCCACGAACAATCGTGCGCTTACGCGGCGGACGGATGGGCGCGAAGCACCGCAACGCCCGGCGTCTGCAGTGTCACCGCCGGCTGCGGACTGACTAACGCTGTAACCGGCCTCTGTGCCGCAGGTCTCGCCGGGAGTGCGGTGGTGTGCATTGCCGGACAACATCCGACGACCGAGGACGGGCTCGGCTCATTTCAGGAGGCCTATGGCAGCGAGGTTTGCCGCTCCTTCTCGAAGTTCACCAAGCGGGTACTTGACTGGTCGACGATCGAAATCGATTTGCGCCAGGCGTTTCGCGATGCGATGAGCCCGCCGCAGGGCGTCGCCCTGGTCGAAATCCCGACAAACATTCTCTACCGGGACGGACTTGAGAGCCATCAACGCCGCGGCGCGAAGGTCTATGCGCCGGGCGAGCTTCGCTCGGGAGCCGACCCGCACGGCATCGAGCAGGCGATCGAGATCCTCCTTGCCGCCAAGCGCCCGTTGATCGCAGCAGGCGACGGAATCTTCTGGTCGGGTGCGGCAGCCGAGCTACGCGAATTCGTTGAGCTCACCAAGATACCGGTGTACGCCCGTCGCACTGGGCAAGGCGCCGTGGCGGAGGACCACCCGCTGGCAGTCCGGGGCCCATGGAAGAAGCCGTTCACCGGGCGCGCCGATGCGGTATTGGCGATCGGCTTTCGGTTCTGGAGCGGCGAGAAGTTCGGCGAGGCGCCCACTTGGAGTGAATCCGCACGCTACATTCAGGCTGACGCTACGGCGACGCGGATCGGCCTCCATGTGCCGGCAGAGGTTGCCCTGGTCGGTGACGCGAAACTCGTTCTCCAGCAGCTTTGCGAGGCAGTGCGTGCCAGCGACTGGAAACGACAAGGCCAGTCGGACTGGCTCCAGGAGGTCTCCGACGTACGGACCAACTTTGATCGAGTAATCGTCGAACAGGAGCACAAGCACCACGACGACACACCGATACATCCCGCGAGGGTTGCGCGGGAGCTTTGTGAAGTGATCGATCCGGACGCAACGATCGTGATCGATAGCTTCACGATGAGCGGCTGGATGTCTCAATGGTTCCAGGCTCGCTTTCCGGGCCAAATTCTCGACGCGGGACCGCTCGCACCCGTTGGCCACGGCGTCGGCATGGCGATTGGTTCGCAACTTGCTCGGCCTGGAAAACAGGTCGTCCTTATAATCGGGGACGGTGGTCTCGGAGTCAGCGGCTTCGACCTCGAAACTGCGCGCCGCTACGGTTTGCCGATCGTCGCGGTTTTGTGGAACAACAGCTCCTGGGGGCCGAGCTTCGAAGAAATGCCATTTCTGAAAGGTCGGACCGACGCATTCGAAATATTGCCAAACCAGCGCTACGACCGAATGTTTGAGCTGATGGATTGTCACGGCGAGTACGTCGAGCGACCTGAGGAGTTTCGCTCCGCCCTAGAACGTGCACTGAGGGCCGGCAAGACGGCTCTCATCAATGTCATCGGCGACCGCACAATCGGCCATCCGAGCCTTGGCGGGAACCTGCTCGGTTCCACCCGCGTATAGTGCGTTAGATCGCCACGCTAGCCAGGGTGCATTTTCAACTAGATTTCCCCGATCTAGAACTGAGTATGGACACGATCGGACAGACTGGGAGAGCGAGGGAAAATGTGTTAGGAAAACCGCCAGAAGCACCTCTACACTTGCATAAGTCGTTGATTTCTAGGTAGAGAGCGGGCAACGAGAATCGAACTCGCATGATCGTCTCGCGGCAGGTGCAAGTCGCCGTTTTCGAGGGAGAAACCATTCTTGAACAGTAAAAAAACACTAGATTACTGTTCTGACTCAGACAGCGTTGTTTCGAAGTTAGCGCGGGTGACATGAAAGCAAACAAAAGAGGACGATCGAACTATGGGAACTCTGGTTAAGGACGCGTGGGGCCGCAGTCAATTTTGGTATTACGCGTACCGGGACGCAAACGGTAGGCGACTCAAGAAGTCCACGAAGGAAACTGATCGTCGAAAAGCGAAGACCATCGGCGAAGCTTTCGAAGGCGCTGAGGATTTAGCGAAACATGGCAACGCCACTGAAGAGCAAATTCGCAGGGTAATGAATGATGTTCCTGCTCGCGTCACGGGTAAGACGAGTTACGATCCGACGGTTCGGCAATGGTTTGAGCGGTGGTTGGAAACTGAGAAGGGCGCAATATCGGAAGGGACGCGGATTCGCTACAAACAGATCGTGAAAGACTTCTTGGCCTGTATCGGGTCGGTGGCCAATCTTCGCCTTGAGAACATCACGACCAAGGATGTGCTGAAATATCGCGAACAACTCGAAGCGGGCGGTCGGGCACCTCTTACGGTCAACCTGACGATTAAGAGGGTTTTGAAGCGAGCATTCAAGGTCGCGGTTGACGAAGGCCTGATCTCAAGAAACCCATGCTCGACGATCCGGCCGATTCGGGACGCTAACAAAGTCGAGAAAGGAACTTTCTCGCCCCAACAGATCTCTCAACTCGTAGAACATGCTGAAGGCGATTGGAAGGGATTGATCCTAGCCGGATATTTTACTGGAGGCAGGTTGTCGGACTTGGCTCGGCTCAAATGGTCGAACGTCGATCTCACGGAGGAGTCCATTACTTTCATTCAGCGCAAGGTTGAGGGGAAAACTCCGAAGGCCCGGGTTAAGATTCCGATCCACCCAGTTTTAGAGGAATATCTACTTTCCCGTCCGAGCCGCGCCCTTCCCAGCGCACCTGTTTTTCCGGAACTTCACGACAAGCCTGGAGCGGGCAAAAGCGGTTTATCCATGGCATTCAAGCGGATCATGAACAAAGCGGGTGTTGCGGCCGGTGTGATTCGTGAACGGGGAGGGACCGCTGGCCGAAGTGTTTCTGCGCTCAGCTTTCACAGTTTGCGGCACAGCTTCAATTCAGCTCTGGCCAAGGCTGGTGTCAGCCAGGAATTGCGGATGAAGCTAACCGGACATTCCTCCCGTCGACATGAACACGCTTTACA
>JBEEIB010000240.1:0-2786 GCA_041167675.1 Verrucomicrobiota bacterium | reverse complement strand
GCTTCCATTGCGGGAGAAGATTTCTCCAAATGCACTTCCTGCACCACTGCTCCCCCTTTAGCACGCCCTCGTCGGTCGCACACATGGACTGCCACGCGACGCGCTCGGGGTGTGTGTAGTGTTCAATCGCGCCTTGGATACCCTGCTGATGCACCATGTATCTCTCGGCGTAATCTGGATAGTGACCAAGCGCCCATCTGAACTTCTCGCCTTGTACCAGAAGCATGTGCGCGGCAGCGCGAGCGTTGTCCCTCGCGTCCCAGATGCTGCCATCGCCGTACTTTTTGAACTCGTAGTCGCTAAGTTGGAAGATCCCTTTGTATGATCCGGTTCTTGCGCGAGGATTGAAGTTACTCTCGACCTTGGCGATGGACATCATCATTGCCAAGTCCAGGCCATACAAAGACGCCGCCTCGCGGATTTCGTCGCGCGGATTGTCCGTGGTCGAATGCGGTTGATAGAACCGGGCTTCAAACAAACCACCAAGATACCCGAAAGCATCGAGCGGCATTTCCTCTTGACCTGAAACTATCTGGTCCGGAGCCTCTTTCGAAAGAGTTGTTCGTTCCATGGAGTTGGCTTGGCTTGCCAATGAGGAACCCGCAATTGTAATCGTGATCGACAAAGACACCCGTACAAAGGTAGCTACGACAACCGTAATTGACCGCGAACAAATATTCCGGCGCATGACCCGTTCCCCCAAGGGGAGCCAATAGAACCGTTCAATTTCGGGCCCGCAACGGCTTTTCAATGGTTTAATGCGCCCTCACGCGGTTTATAGTTAATTGTGGCCGTCGGGTTACAGTCCAAACCAAAGTAGAGGATGCGGGCCGCAGGACTGCCTTTTCCAGTATTGGGTGTGCACGGGATCGCCAGCACCGCAGGGGATAGGTGCGAGCAGGGCCTCCGGCCTTGGCATCAGTCACCGATCGAAATAATGCCGAAAACCTGTCCTGGTCGACCCAGGACGTGCTGGCGTGTGCACGGCATGCCGCTCCAGCTTATGGTCGACGATGGAACGGCCCGATCCATAGGTGAGCGCCGATCTCGATGGCGCGCGTGGCCGCGGCTTCCAGCCGTGCGACTCCGAATGCTCGGGCCAGACGCGTGATGTCCCTGGTCGCGGAGGCCCTGCCGGCTTGAAGGACTGCTAATGGGTCATTCTTGAGCCTCACCCCCTTCGATCCTTGCGTCCATATTCGTCCGCTGATCATTCAATAGCAGCCGAGCTCCGATGAGCCGGGCATCCACACTTCGTGCCAATTCCAGACCTGAGCGGGTGCAGCAAACTAAGCAAGTCAGCGCGCGCTGATTGGGATGACGGCTCTTGGCAGACTTTGACATCCGGATCCTCCGTTCAGTTCCATGAGGGCTTAACCCACGCCCGGTGTGACAACCAGGCAACGGCTGAACGAGAACCGACAGGAGGACAGTGTTCTCCACAGGCTTCCGTGCGCGCCCCCTCCCCGTCGCATTGATCGCGCTGTGGAACTGTGGGCTAATGCAAATGGTCGCCGGCGGACTCTAACAGCCGCGTTCCAAAGCTGCTTCAGCGCAGTGGGCTTAACGCTCGCGACGCCGTACCTGACAAGCTTTTGGTGATGAGCGAGTGCGTGCTTGGGGGGAGTATGCGCGCTTCATTGTTTTTTTGGACGATAGCGCTCGTTATTGTCACGTCTCCCGTTAGCGCAGAGAGCACGGCGACCTTTGCGGCAGGAAAAGATATAAACGGGATTTGTCGGATTCCATTTGAAGCGCTGAAGGATCCGAAAACCGGGAAATCGTTCGCGCTTTCCGCTCTGCTCAACGAGAACGCCAAGCTCGCAGAGAATCTGCGTCAGCGGTACATCGTCGCCGATCTGAATTCGACGGATGAAAACGGCAACTGCCGCGGAGTGCAGGAATACTTCACGTCGGTGGGCGAACTGAGCGAGTTCCCACGGCTACGGGCGATTGCGGCGGCGCGCAAGACTGATGTTGCCTCTTTGGCGAAGGAAAGCGTCGAAGCGCTCGTCGCGTCAGAAGAAAGGCCGAGCGACTCTGCGGGCCTCGCGCTGGAGCTTGAGGATCTGCAGAATTATCTCCAACAGGTCCAAGGCTACAAGACTGATCCCGTGGTCAAGCCTTCCGTCGTCCATGGATACTGCGTGGGACAGACACTGAGCTTCTGCGAAGTTGTCGATGGGCAGCCGAAACTCGTCTACCGTTTCGTGACCTCCTCGTTGCGCAACGCACCGCCACCGCTTTACCGCTATTATGCGCCGATCAACGTTATTAACTCGCGGAACTGGAGTTCGGATCGCAGATACAGTCCCGCCGACGCCCGTCGCGACATGCGAATGGGCGGCGGATACGCTCGGATCGTTCCCTTCGCCAACGGGGGCCGTCCGATCGAGATGCCGAACTTCATGCATTTCGCGCCCGTGGCTGGCTATTCGGGTTTGTCTGGGAACGGCATCCATGAGATTGCCGGGGGTCTCGACTCCGGCGGTACGTTTGGGGCTCCGGTTAGCCTGGGATGCATCCGTCTCAACAAATTCCAGGCCAAGCTGGCGAGGTGGTGGACGCCGAGCCAGGCGAAGTTTTTTGTGTATTTCGAGCCCAATCGTTACCGTGCTTTCGGAGACGCGGCCACCGGCAGGGCCCAAGGATTCCGCACCCCGCAGGATCCTGAGATGGAAATTGCCGCTGCTCCGCCGGGACCGGCATATCGAATTGTTTCGAACCGTGCAAAAAACACGTTTGCCCCATTTAGCCTTTCCTATTTCGCAAGAACTCTGGCGCGC
>JBEEIB010000239.1:0-2660 GCA_041167675.1 Verrucomicrobiota bacterium | reverse complement strand
GTGTCCTGCCGTCCAAGCGCTTTTGCCAGACGGTAGGCGAGAAAGTTTGATACGCCGATATAACGCGCCCTGCCCGAACGCACGATCGTATCCATAGCCCCAACCATTTCGTCGATCGGGGTAACGGGGTCATCCATATGCAGTTGGTAAAGGTCAACGTAATCCGTATTTAGGCGGCGCAGGGAAGCGTCGATGGCGTCGAGTAGGTGTTTTCGCGAGCTGCCTGCATCCCAAGCGGCTGGCCCCATTTTTCCGCCGCCCTTTGTCCCGAGGATAAACCCTGCCCGCTTATTGCTGAGCCAGCGGCCTGCGACGATTTCAGCACCACCGACCTCCGCGCCAGGGGGATATACGTCAGCGGTATCGATGAAGTTAATCCCTGCCTCAGCCGCCTTATCGAGCATTCGATGCGCCTCTTTTTCATCCGTTTGCTTTCCGAATGTTCCCGTTCCGAGGATCATGCGAGAGACCGTTAAGCCGGTCTGACCAAATTTCGTGAACTGCATAAGGACTCCTTACCGCTAGTGAGAAAAAGGCTGCTCTCGCCCAAAACCGATTAATGATGACAATAATCATTATTAATGGTACCTATCATTAGCGCCGGCTTGACGGGCGTCCTGCGCTTGGGCCGAGGCGGAAGTTAAAATCGTCGCGAACTCATTCATGGCTATCTCCAGATTTAAGTTTCATCGGTAGCAAGTTGATTTAGTAGAAGATCGATTATTGGAGCGTGCGCTCCACAAATAGCTCGGCTCGAACCTCGGCGATGTCAAAAGAAAAAATCCAACAAATCTGGTTCGCGTCGTCTGGCACGACCGCTAGATCAGACTGACGTTCACTCCCATTCGCCTGCCTAACCAGGAACCGCGGGAATAGTGGACTCACAGAGTGGAGAGATGTCGGGGTTGGCTTTCATACTATGACTCCTTCCCATCGTGCTGCCAGCTGAGTGATGCAGACCGAGGCTCGCAGTCGCTCACAAAGCGAATTTGCTTTCGGGCTCCGGTAAGGTGTTTTCAGCACTCGGAGCCGCAGGTTGGCGATCGACGTATCGAGCGCCTGAGCATAGATACTGTCGCGGTCATGAACGAGGAACCGATAAGGATGGTCAGAGGCGATCGCCTCGCGCAACTGCTGCAACGTCCAAGCTGCCGTCGGATTCGACGTCACATTCCAATGGAGAAGACGGCGTGACGCGTGTTCGATGATCACAAAGATGTATAGAACGCGAAACCTCGCCGTGACCGCCACACAGAAATCGCAGGCGACGATGGCCACTGCGTGATTGCGCAGAAACGTGCGCCAGCGCTGATCGCCGCGAGGTCCGCGGCCTGGCTTCCTTCGCATGTACTTGCGCACTGTGCGCGGCGAGACTCTGATGCCGAGCTTGACCAGCAGTTCGTTTGCGATCCTCTCCTCGCCCCATAGCGAATTGTCGCGAGACATTTCTCGGATCAAGCGCCGCAGTGCAGTAGGAATCGGAGGGCGCCCCGGTTTTGATTTCCAATGCCACAAAAGTCGAAACCCGGCTCGATGCCAGCGAATCAACGTCTTCGGTTGAACCACAATGAGCGCATCGCGCCAGTTGAATAACCTTGAGAGCAGAGCCAACGTAATGCGCGTACGCGGGATCGATTCGCCGCGGGCCCACTTTGCGCTCTTGGTACAATGCGAGCTGCCGACGTAGAAAGAGATTCTCAGCGGCGATCGCCTTTCTCGGCCGGATGAGTAGACCGAGATAGACGACGAAGTCACCGATCAACTGAAAGAAGATGCGGGCAGCAGGCATGGCATCGCAATCATGCCACAAATCCCTTCCGGCTTTGGCCAAAATCGTGGGATCCTATTTTTTTGCGGAGGACAGCCCGGAATCAGAGCGCCGGAAGAATACGTTCCAGCGTCGCTGGTGTTGGCGCGAACGGTTTGCCCAGTGGGCCCGGTTATGGTGACTTTGGCGTTGGGAACGACTGCCCCGGTGGTGTCAGTCACCGTGCCAGAAATGCTGCCGTTTGATACTGAGGTCTGAGCGAATGCCACAGAACGCAACAGCAGCGCGGATAAAGCAACCACAGCCAGCAGCGTAAATCGTGCCCTGAGGCGACGGAAACTGAGGTTCAGCATGTTATGCCTTCCTTCCGGAATCTATTGAAATTGTCTGCATCAGTCACCTTCGAAGATCGAGCAACCCTCTGCGCGGACATACGAAATCTGCAATAGCATTCGGATGACCAATGGGCTTCATGAGTTTGCGCACTGACCAACGGGCCTGGTCAAATTGGGAATGAAGCTACAACCACAGTCAACGGGCAGACGTGATTAGCGAATTGGTGCAAAGCGGTGGGTTGACGCGAGAATCTACCAAAACCGAGAGTTTTGCGACAAATGCCTACAAAAACCCGGATGATGATCCTTCTCTTGACACCGTGAAAGCGAACATACATAATGGTTGGTATGTTGGCGGTACGCCAGAATCCAAAACGTAGAGCGCCGAGGCTGCGCAATCCTGAGCGGACGCGGGAAAGCTTGCTGCAAGCGGGTTTTCGCGAAGTTTACAGACACGGCTTCCAGAGTGCCGGAATAGATGCAATTCTGGCCGCCACCAACGTCACGAAGGGAGCGCTCTACTACCATTTCGAAAGCAAGGAAGCTCTGGGGTATGC
>JBEEIB010000238.1:0-4523 GCA_041167675.1 Verrucomicrobiota bacterium | reverse complement strand
AGCGTAGGCTTATCGGCCTTGAAATTGAGCAGCGGGCTTACATCAATTCCCGGCCCGAGCACATTGCCATCGATCTCTTCGATGATCATTCCGGGGAGGATCTCGGCCCCATCGGTTCTCGTCAGGGGCCCTTTCTCAATCGGTTCTTCGATCTTAAGACCAGGACCTGGATAGCTTGGATCGAAAAATGCCCCGAGTGAAGCGGTCTGATCGCCGCCGTGGGGATAAAAGCGACAGCCGGTATGACTCGCGTTCAGTTCGCCCAGCAACTCGCTCATCATCTCCGCAAAATCGCGGTTGTCGGTAATGTAAGGAAGGAAACGCGCATAGACACCCTTATAGTAGTCCCAATCCACGCCGTTCATGTTCGCGTCGTAGAACTTCTCCTTCATCTGGCGCCACATGTGTTCGAAAAAGTAGGCGCGCTCGCGCGCCGCATCGACCTCCTTCTCGGCGGTAAACTTCACCGGTTCCATTTTACTGCTCGCAATCTCGACCTTGTTGATATGGCCGTTCACCAGAACGAACGCGTTTTTACCCTCATTATCGAGTGCGAGCTCTTGCGGGAAGTTGAAGCCTACGCCTTCGACTTCGGCAGCATCGAACTGAGCTAGACGCTTCAGCTCTTTCTCCCGCGGTTTTAAGCCCCAGAGATCAAAACCTTTGTCACTCCTCGCTAGATAAAGGAGCTGCTCACCATCCTTGGAAAGAACCGCTTGCGTTAGCCTGGTGGACGCAAGCGTTAATCGGGCAGTGCGGTCTTCGATGTCTTTCAGGTCGATTTTTACCGGCTCGACTTTTGGAGTCGGCTCCGGAGTTGGGCTTTGGTCTTTTGCACCCTCGGACTTGGCTTCTTTGCCACCTTCCTTCTTCTTTTTTTCCTCCTCCTCCTTTGCTTTGAGGATGTCGTATTCAGCCGGCGAAAGATTAAAGCGATCGTACGCCGGCTGCGTAAAGAACATCTCCTGTACATCGCTTTGAAAGGCGCCGTTTCCGTCTCCATGCAAACCGTACTTGTCAGTCAACCAAATCATTGACTTTCCGTTCTGGGCCCAAATCGGATACTCAGAGTCATAGCCGCTCTCGGTTAAATTAGTGATCGATTGCTTACCATCGGCGCTCACCAGACCGACCTCTTGGGAATAGCGTCCCTCTTGCAGAAAGGTCACCAAAAAGAAGTTTCCGTCAGGCGACCAATCGAACCATTGATCGCCATCAATGTACGAATAGTTACGGTCGCCCGGCAGGATGGTGCGCGTCTGTTTGGAATCGAGATTCAGGACTTTCAGCGTTGTCCGATTTTCCAAATAGGCTACTTCTTTACCGTCCGGCGAATATTTCGGGGCAAAGTTATCCTGGCCGTTTTCCAGGACTGGATGAACATCGACAACCGTAGAGACAAAGAAGTACGGCTCTTTGTCCTTCGGTTGAACGATGTTGGCTTCGTACAAGCTCCACGGACTGTTTTGCTCAAACGCGAAGACCAATTTACGTCCGTCGGGGCTGAAACACAGATTGCGCTCTTGGCCCGGCGTGTTGGTGATCCGTTTGGTGTCGCCATGCTCGATCGAAGCGACGTACACATCACCGCGCACTACGAATGCTATCTCTTTCCCGTTGGGGCTTAGGGTCATTTCCGTCGCGCCTTCATTCATCGGCGTGGTCCGCTGTACGGGTCCGCTATCGGCAACCGCGATTCGGATCGTCACTTTCTTCGGATTTTCGGAATTGGCTCGGAGCAGATAAATCTCGCCATCGAATCCGAAACAGAGATCGCCGGCGTTAGATGTGGTAAGAAATCGGACAGGGTTCTTTTCGAACTGAGTGATTTGTCTGGGGGTTCCCGGTTGTCCATCCTTCAGCGGAAGGTTCCAAACATTTAACGAGCCGCTTTGCTCGGAAAGATAAAAGAGCGAGTTCTCGTCCGGCGCCCAGACCGGGTTGCGGTCCTCGCCAGCGTAGGTCGTGAGCTTGGTCTGGCTCCCGGTTGACGCATCGAATAGCCAGATGTCATGCGCGAAGGCCGAAGTGATGTGTTTGCGCCAGAGATCTTCGTAGCTCTTCTGATCGTCGTAGAGGAGGTGTTGACCCGTTCGATCATACTGCGCGTTCAGGGCGGAGGTGGTGAGAATCATATCCGGTTGCCGGCCCCCTTCGATTGACACTTTGTACAATTCCGGAAATCGGCGGTTCGGAAATCTGGAGCCCTTGGCCGAAACCATGCGATGGCCACTGAAGACCACGAATTTGCCGTCCGGAGTAAAAGTTGTCGGGATCGCGTCGCTTGAATAGGTGGTAAGCCGCCGAGCCTCGCCGCCCTCAACGCTCACCAGGAAAACGTCGTAATGGCCGTACCGATCCGAGGCGAAAGCGATCGACTTGCTGTCGCGCGACCAGACCGGTGCGGTATCGTGCGCCGAGCCAGCCGTGAGCGCTTGAGCGAGCCCTCCCCCGGCCGGGACCAGAAAAAGGTGGCCTTTGAAACTGAACGCGATCGTTTTCCCGTCCGGAGAGATCGAGGGATAGCGCAGCCAAAGCGGCTGCGGATTCGGTCCGAGCGGTTCGTTCGATTGAGCGTTCGAGAGGCCGGCGATCGCGCCAAACAGTGTCAAACCAAGCGTGACGGCCAATCGCAACAATCGCTGATTCAATTGCCGAGGGAAGAGGGCAAGCATGGTTTAAATCCGGATACTAGCGGGAAGCGCTCGTTCCTTTTTCCTTCATCAACTCAGCGACGGCGCGTTCGAGTTGGAGATCACGCCCTTCGGCGGTGCTCTTCGGATCATTCATCACCTGAATATCCGGATCGACTTGAGTCTTTTCCATGAAATGTCCTTGTTCATCCTGAAAACCGACTTCGGGGATTCCAAATACCAGCGTGGGATCCGGCAAGATTTCCCACCAGACGGCGGTACCCGTGCCGTTCACCGGCATACCAATCAGCTTGCCACTTTGGAAATGTTTGTACAGCCATGGGAAGAGCATGCCGTCAGAATAATTTCCTTCGTTGGCCAACAGGGCGGTTTTTTGATTCCATTTACGATTTGGATCCCAGCCGAGCAGCTGGCCTCGAGGGATCAACTTAAGGTACTTCTTGCCGGTAAGGAAGGTCTCCAGCGTGTCATGTAAGTTGCCGCCTGGATTCCACCTGGTGTCAACGATCAGCGCGCTTTTATCAACTTGCCGCCCGAGCGCTTCGGAGAACGTGTCGCGGTATGCTTCGTCATCCATTGCGTGGACATGGACATAGCCGATCGTACCGTTACTTAGCTTGTCGACCAAATCACGGCGCTGTTTGACCCAGCGTTCGTAGAGGAGTGCCTCAAGCTCTCCCAATGCGATCGGCTTTGTTGTCACAACGAAACGGTTGTTTTTGGATGGATCGAAGATGCTGAGAGCGGTCGGTTTGCCTGCTTTGAAATTCAATAGTGGGCTAATGTCCATACCCGGGGTGATTGTCCGATCGTCAACTTTCTCGATGATCACTCCCGCCTGGAGCGGTGGATCAGTTTGGCTGAGCGGTCCTTTCTCAATGATTTCTTCGATCTTGATTCCCGGTCCATGGTAACTCTGATCGAAAAAGGCGCCCAGCGATGCGGTCTGATCGCCCGCGGCATGGGGCGTCGCATGACAGCCGGTATGGCTGGCGTTAAGCTCGCCGAGCATTTCGCTTGTCATCTCGGCAAAATCTCGATTGTCCGTGATAAAAGGAAGAAACCGGCCATAAACCGTCTTGTAATAGTCCCAGGAGACACCGTGCATGTCGGGCACATAAAACTTCTCTTTTACCAGTCGCCAAATATGCTCGAACAGATAACTTCGCTCGGCCGCGCCATCGATTTCTTTCTCGGCGTCAAACTTGACCGGCTCTATTTTCCCCGCGGCCAGATCTATTTTGCGAATATGTCCGTCGACCAGGACAAAGGCGTTTTTGTCTTCTTTATCGAGAAAGAGTTGTCGCGCCAATTGACCGTACTCTTTCTGAGGGGCTTCGATTTCACCCAGGCGTTTTAATTCTTTGGTCCGAGGCTTGAGCAGCCAGATTTCATAGCCCTTGTCGCTCTTTGCCAGGTACACCAGCTGCTCGCCGTCTTTACTCAGGGCGGCGTAGGCGATGCGGCTCGACGCCAAGGTCAATCGTGCAGTTCTATCTTCAATGCCGTTTAGATCAACCGTAACGGGTTCCAACTTCGGTGGCTGATTATCGTCGATTTCCTTCGTCCCCTTGGGAGAAGCCTCCGGGCTTGACTGATTCTTCTCCCTGTCGTCCTTGCTCTTTTCCTCGTCCTTTTTCTTAGCTTTTTCTTCGTTCGCTTTCAGGATCTCGTATTCCGCGGGTGATAAACGAAATCTTTTTAGGGCCTCCTGGGTAAAAAACATTTCGTAAACGTCGAGCTGCGGATCGCCTTCATTTCCGTCATCTCCATGCAAGCCGTACCGGTCAGAAAGCCAGATCATCGATTTCCCGCTTTGGGTCCAGAGCGGTTGAACGCTTTCGTAACCGCTTTTGGTCAGGTTGGTAA
>JBEEIB010000237.1:0-6272 GCA_041167675.1 Verrucomicrobiota bacterium | reverse complement strand
TTGCCGGTGGCATAGCGGAGTTCGATATGTTTATTGCAAGGCAGAAATTGGTAACTGACTTACCGATATAATGAAAGTCTTGAACTCCCCTTTCCCCTGCAGCATTTCGTTTGCGGCCGACACCGGCGTGATTCCCAGCGCTACGGCCCACTACCAAAAGCGCCTCTCCGACCTGCGTGGGTTCTACATGGACCCGGACATCTTGGAACGACGCATTCGGGAAGAAAACGACCCCGTTTGCTACGAGAATTATGCCTTTAACGACAGCCAGGCCGAGGGCGACATTTTCTTTGGGACCACCATCATCTACCCCGGCAAGGTGGGCTCCGAGTACCACCTGACCCGCGGCCATTATCACCAAAAACGCGATCACGCGGAAATCTACCAGGCCCTTTCGGGCCGCGGGGTCGTCCTGTTTGAACGCGAGGACGGCGCGACCTGCACCGCGGAGCTTGAGCCGGGCAAGGTCACCTACATCCCACCGTTCTGGGCGCATCGCTCCGTCAACACCTCCGCCACGCCCTTGGTCTTCCTTTGGACCTGTCCGGTTGACGCTGGCCACGACTACGAAGGCCTCGGCTGGCGTGGGATGCGCCAGGTCATCGTGGAGCGCGACGGCGCGCCAAGCGTCGAGGACCGTCCCTCACGCCAAGCCTAGAGGAGCCGCCTGCCGGGCGAGTGACGGCGTCTTGGGATAAGACGGCGCGGGTGTGGGACGCGGCGACCGGCAAACCAGTCGGCAAGCCGATCTTCGTTCTCTAGTTTGGCAACTTCTATTGGCCTCATGCCTGCACAATCACCCGTTCGCGTGACGAAGAAGGAGCCGGACAATTACGACATCGAAGTGCCGCGCGGCCTCTGCGTCACCGCCGAGGGGAAGCGATGTCAAGCGAAAGCAAATGCAAAGGGCCCGATTAAAGAGAGCTTCCGCTTCCTGCTCGAGCGCGAGCCTAACACTTCCGATCCTTCGCTGGTTCCACATCACCGACATCAGTCGTTATTTCCCGAATACGAATGTGAAATTCGGCGCCGTCTTGCCAGATGGGCATCGACTCAGCCGGCGGTTCCCGGCATAATGAGCCGAACGTCATTCGCTCTCAGCCCCCTTCCATGAGCACACACCCTCTTGCAGGCAAACCCGCACCAAGAGACCTCCTGATCAACGTGAGCCGGCTCGAAGCCGCGTTCTACGAAGCCAAGCCCGATTTGGCCGACCCCAACCAGCTCGTCAGCTTCGGCACCAGCGGCCATCGTGGCAGCAGCTCGAACGCGACGTTCACAGAAGCGCACATCCTCGCCATCACACAGGCAATCTGCGAATACCGGCGCAACCAGGGAATCACTGGCCCGCTGTTCATGGGCAAAGACACCCACGCCCTTTCCCGACCCGCCGAACGCGTCGCGCTCGAAGTGCTCGCCGGGAATGGTGTGGAGGCATTCATTCAGCGCAATGACGGCTTCACGCCGACTCCGGTCATTTCGCGCGCCATCCTTATACACAACCGGGGGCGGTCGGATAGCCTCGCCGACGGCATCGTCATCACCCCCTCGCACAACCCGCCCACCGACGGCGGCTTGAAATACAACCCGCCAAACGGCGGCCCGGCCGATACTGACGTCACCGACTGGATTCAAAACCGCGCCAACGAGCTGCTGTGCGCCGACAACGGAGGCGTTCAGCGCATCGGCTTTGACGCTGCCCTCATAGCGCCCACGACCCACGTGGAGGACTTCGTCACGCCTTACGTGGGGGACCTTGCTAACGTCATCGATCTGGAAGCCATCCGCTCCGCCGGCGTGAAGATCGGCGTCGATCCGCTCGGCGGCGCCGCGGCGGCTTACTGGCAGCCGCTGGCCGAGCGCTACGGCATCGATATCACCGTCGTCAACCCGAAGATTGACCCGACTTTCGCGTTCATGACGTTAGATCACGATGGAAAAATCCGGATGGATTGCTCCAGCCCATATGCGATGGCAGGGCTGGTCGAACTTAAGGATCGCTTTAACATCGCCTTCGGCAACGATCCCGACTCTGATCGGCACGGCATCGTCGCTCCCTCCACCGGTCTCCTGAACCCAAACCATTACCTCGCCGTCGCCATCCGTTATCTCCTCACCAACCGCCCGCAATGGCCGGCAAGTGCAGTCGTCGGTAAAACACTCGTGAGCAGTTGTCTCATCGATCGCGTCGTCGCCAGCCTCGGTCGCAAGCTTTGGGAAGTGCCCGTCGGCTTCAAATGGTTCACACCTGGTCTCTTCGACGGCTCCTGTTGCTTCGGCGGGGAGGAAAGCGCTGGCGCCAGTTTCCTCCGGCGCGATGGCACGGTCTGGAGCACGGACAAAGACGGTCTCATTTTAGGCCTGCTCGCGGCGGAAATTACCGCACGCACCGGCAAGGATCCGGGCTTGCATTACCAGGAATTGACCGCCGAGTTCGGCACGCCGTATTACACCCGCATCGACGCCCCGGCCACGCCCGAGCAGAAGAACCTGCTCAAGAAACTCTCTCCGGAATCCGTCACCGCCACCGAACTCGCCGGCGAACCGATCACGACGAAACTCACGCGCGCTCCAGGCAACGACGCTTCGATCGGCGGGTTGAAGGTCGTCTCAGCCAGCGGCTGGTTCGCTGCGCGCCCCTCGGGCACGGAGAACATCTACAAGCTTTATGCCGAGAGCCTGAAAAGCGCCGACCATCTCGCCGCCATTGTCGAGCAGGCACAGGAGATCGTCAGCCGCTCACTCCAGGGAAAGTGAACGGCGTTCTTCGCATCCTCCGCGTCACGCCAGAAATTGCGACAGCCAGCGAAAATACACATCCGTGGACCAGTGTTACTTATACTCGTGTCGTTTGAACCCGATTGTCGATAAAGGCGGCAACGTTAAGCAAAGCGAATGCGAGCGCCCCTGCCAAGGAATCGGATCGGCGTGCATCCCGCCCCAATTACCGATGTTGCCACCTCCATAGATTCCAGCGTCGGTATTCAAGATTTCCTCGTACCAACCCTCGCTAGGTGCTCCTACTCGGTATGCGTGTCTGGGAACCGGTGTGGCATTGACCGCGAATAGCAGAGTGGAACCGGATCTCGCCTTGCGTAGGAACGTGAGGATGCTGCTGTCGGCGTCGTAAAAATCTATCCACTCAAATCCAGCAGAACTATCATCGTCCTCCGAAAAGGCAGGCTCACTCTTGTAAAGGAAATTGAGATGCTGGACCAGCCGTCTTAGGCCATCGTGCAAGGGGTATTGGAGTAGGGGCCAATCGATGCTTTGATTGTGATTCCATTCTTGCGACTGGCCGATTTCGCATCCCATGAACAGCAGCTTTTTGCCGGGGTGAGCGTACATCCAGGCGTAAAACATGCGGAGGTTGGCGAACTTTTGCCAGGGATCGCCCGGCATTTTGTTCAATAACGAACCTTTGCCGTGCACGACTTCGTCGTGGCTTAAGACCAATACAAAATGTTCCTGGAATGCATAGATCAAAGAGAATGTGGCTTCACCTTGATGGTATCGGCGATGAATTGGTTCATGACGCATATACTCTAGAGAGTCGTGCATCCAACCCATGTTCCATTTGAAACCGAATCCCAACCCACCCAAGTAAGTTGGACGTGAGACGCCAGGCCAGGCAGTCGATTCTTCTGCGATGGTCATGATTCCTGGGAAACGTTCGTAACAAACGGCGTTAAAGTGTTTCATGAATTCGATGGCATCGAGGTTCTCGCGCCCGCCGTGAACGTTGGGCACCCATTCGCCAGCCTTCCTTGAATAGTCGAGGTAAAGCATCGATGCGACGGCATCCACTCGCAGTCCGTCGATATGGTATTTCTCGAGCCAGAAAAGTCCGTTTGCGATCAGGAAGTTACGTACTTCGGCCCGACCGAAGTTGAAGATCAGCGTGCCCCAATCGCGGTGTTCTCCCTGTCGGGGATCGGCGTGTTCGTAAAGCCCTGTTCCGTCGAATTGAGCCAATCCAAAGGCGTCTTTGGGGAAATGGCCCGGAACCCAGTCCAGAATGACTCCGATGCCCTCTTGGTGGCAGCGATCGACGAAATGACGAAACTCGTCCGGATTCCCAAAACGGCTCGTTGGCGCATAGTAACCGGTGACTTGGTAACCCCAGGAACCGTCAAACGGATGCTCGGCGACGGGCAGTAATTCGACATGGGTGTAGCCCATTTCTTTGACATACGGGATCAGCCGATCCGCGGCCTCGATGTAACTTAGATATCGGTTGTTCTCCTCGGGAACTCTCGCCCACGACCCAAGGTGAACCTCATAAATACTAACGGGTTGCTTAGGCCAGTATCGGGTCTTCCGTTCCTCTATCCATGCGTCATCACTCCATTTGAAGCGATCGAGATTGAAAACCAGGGAAGCCGTTTGAACTCCATGCTGGCCGAAGAAAGAGAAGGGATCGCTTTTCAACACAACATTGCCGAAGCAGCTGCGAACCTCGTATTTGTAATGAGCGCTTTCAGCAACCCCTGGAACGAAAATCTCCCAGATCCCTGCTTCGATGCGTTTTCGCATCGGATGGGTACGGCCATCCCAGCCATTAAAATCGCCAACCACACTTACCCGTTGAGCATTGGGAGCCCAAACCGCAAAACTCACACCCGCATGTCCATTGATTTCCGTAAGGTGCGCTCCGAGCTTTTCGTAGATTTCATAGTGGTTGCCGACTTTGTACAGGTGCATGTCCAGTTCACCTAAAATTGGCCCATAAGAGTAGGGGTCGCTAATCTGGAAGGTCTCTCCCGATGAGGTGGTGACCTCTAACAGATAGTCAAAGGCCTCTGATACGCCTTCCAGTTGGGCTTCAAATAAGCCTTCCTCTGCGATGAGGCTCGCGGGGAAGCGCCGCTCGACGTGGTGATGGTCGATAATAGCGAGTTCTTTCGCATCTGGTCGAAGACTACGAACAACCCAGACTCGATCAATCTGATGCAATCCGAGCACGCCAAACGGGTCGTCATGTTCAGCGTGCAGAAGCCGATGGATATCGTGGGGGGATAGTGCGGTGTTCATATTGATTCCTTAAGCAGAGCGCGAGCTCTTCGGCATATAGGCAGCCAGCCTGCAAGGCTTCGTCTCACAACTCGCGATGCGGACAATTTTGCCTGAGCTGCTTGCGTAAGACAATCCCTTTCCTCCCCCGCTCCACCCTACCTGTGCGAACTTTGACATACTGAAAAAGTAATCACAAACACTTATTGAAAAAGTAAATGAGAAGCGAATGGGGTCACTATTTTTACTACAACAGGTAGCCGACGTCACCTTCGTCGCCACGCACTCACTTTTCGCATTTTATGCCTGACTAGGACCTCGGAATTGGTTTTGATGGCTAAAGGGATTGATGCTTGGCGCAGACCCCCCGAGCAGTCGGATAACAGTCGATTGAGCAGAGCGCAGCGCTAATAGAACGCGATTGGGCAGGCAATAAAAGGGGTTTGACTATCACCACACCAACTACAATCAAGCTATGAACCTAAAGAACCCAACGGAAAAAACGCTCGCCATCATCATGGGCGGAGGCGCTGGCACCCGGCTGTTTCCCTTAACCAAAGAACGTGCCACACCCGCGGTGCCGCTGGGTGGCACATACCGTCTGGTGGACATCCCGATCAGCAATTGTCTCAATAGTGGTTTTCGCCAGGTCTATGTGCTCACACAGTTTAACAGCGAGTCGTTGCACCGCCACATCACCGCCAGCTATAAATTCGACAGCTTCACCAAGAGTTTTGTGGAAATTTTGGCCGCCCAGCAAACTCCCGAGGGTGCTCGCTGGTACCAGGGGACGGCCGACGCGGTGCGCCAGAACCTCCGTTACTTTCTCGAGCGTCCCTACGAGTACTACCTCATCTTGAGCGGCGATCAACTCTACCGCATGGACTACGGCGACTTGCTGCAGGCTCATCTCAAAAACGGCGCCGACGTCACTCTGGGCACTACGCCGGTCGACCGCACGGCAGCTTCCGGGTTCGGCATCATGCACAGCGACACCAACCGCCGAATTTACCGTTTCGAAGAAAAACCCAAGGATCCCAAGCTCCTGGAGGAACTGCGTATTCCCCCCGATCTGCTGAAGGATCTGGGCCGACCGGCTGGCTCAGAGCTTTACCAGGGATCGATGGGTATTTACGTCTTCAATCGCCAGATACTCATCGACGCACTCGACAATACTCACGATGATTTCGGCAAACACATCATTCCGGCCTCCCTCAACAAACACAAAGTCTTCGCCTATATTTTTCAGGAATACTGGG